>JAFSDF010000006.1 GCA_017436375.1 Clostridia bacterium
AGCCGCTGAGGTTTCTCTGAAATCTGCCGAAGGCCTTTCCCGCACTTTCGAAAAAGCTGCGGTTTTTAATATAGTTAATGGTGTAGGATTTATCGATGAAGCGGTATACTCTCCAGCACTTTTCGTCGTGGAAAATATAGTACTTTCCTGTGTCCGCCTGCAAAAACTCGATACACTCTCTGGAGCTGTCCTTACCCGATTCCTCGATTTTTCCTTTGAGATAGTTAGAAACATTAACTATATTTTCCATCAGCTCGTCCGGTTTTTTGAAAACATGAGTATTGATTCCCTGAACGATGAATTTTTCAACTCTGCCGGCATTTTCAAAGCTTACACGGTAGGTAGAATTAATATGACCGTCAGTATAAACACTGAAATCAATAAGCTCACCCTCGATTCCGAACCGTTTGGAAAGCTCTTTTATTTCTTTCTGAATTGACATTTATTTCTCGTCCTTTATTTTTCTGTTTTTTTAAGGTAATACATTCTCGAATCGTTATCGAAAAGCATTCTGGAATTCGAGAAGTTAAAGCCGCTGTAATTGAAGGGCTGTTTGGGCTTGAAGCCGGAATTCATAAGGGCATCACCGCCGATGGTATAATCTTCCTTTTCATTGCTGAGCTTTACGGTTTTACAGAGGAAGTCAAACATTTTACCGTCCTCGAGATCCATTTTCTTCGGCAGAGGAACATTGATCATTTCACCGAAGTTTTTAAATTCGAGAATCTGGGGACGGACATTCATATCATAGGTGAAGTCCTCGTTAAGGTCGCGGAATCTGATAACATCGTTACCCCAGTTAGGTCTCACTCTGTCTACAAAGTAGCCGAGCATAGCCTCGCTCTTATCCTTGGCTGTAATCTGCCACATAACCTTATCATCCACAGTGATGTCACCTGTACGGGAATAGTCACCGAACTGCAGAAGCTTTCTGTGCTTTTTGTAAAACTCGATCTGCTTTTTAACTCTCGCTCTGTCTATATCTGAAAGCATAGTAACATCGAGCTCATAGCCGAGAACACCGAAGGCCGAAACATTGAAGCGATGGTCGATGCTCTGTGCTCTGAAGTTTGCAAAGCTCATAGATGCAGCTACATGCATAGTGGTAACGGACTGGGGATAACCGTAGGAGGTGCCGCTCTGAATGTAGAGACGGTCGAGAGCATCAGTGTTATCGCTGGTCCAGCACTGAGGCATATAGCAGAAGGTGCCCAGATCAAAGCGGTTACCGCCGCTGGAGCAGGCCTCAAAGAGAATTTCAGGGAAGCGGCCGATAAGTGCATCCCAGATTTCGTAAAGACCTAAAATGAATCTGTGGAAATATTCACCGCTCTTGGCGCCCTTCTGACGGGAGAACACATCAGAGAACTGACGGTTGTTATCCCATTTGATGTATTCGATGTTGCCGTATCGGAAAACATCAGTCATAGTATTGATGATATATTCGCGGACCTCTCTTCTCGTAAGGTCGAGAGTGAGCTGATTTCTGCCCTGTGAGGGCTCATACTTATCAGTGCTCATAGCCCAGTCGGGATGCTCACGGTAAAGGTCAGAGTCGGGGTTTACCATTTCGGGCTCTACCCACAGACCGAATTTCAGTCCCATATCATTGACCTTTTTAGCCAGACCGCCGATACCGCTGGGAAGCTTTTTCATATTTACATACCAGTCACCGAGACCTGCCTTGTCGTTATTTCTTTTACCGAACCAGCCGTCGTCAAGAACGAACATCTCTGCACCGATGTTCTTTGTAGCCTTGGCGATTTCGAGGATTTTCTTTTCGGTGAAGCTGAAGGTGGTGCATTCCCAGTTGTTTACAAGAATGGGACGCTCTCTGTTTTTCCAGTAGCCCCTTACGATGTGCTCATTGACGAAATCGTGCATATTATGACTCATACCGTTAAGTCCCTCATGGCTGAAGGTCATAACTGCCTCGGGTGTGTCAAAGGACTCTCCTGCACCTAAATGCCATTCAAACTCAAAGGGATTGATACCGTTCTGGATTCTTACCAGACCGTGAGTGGAAACCTCTGCCCTGGCTGTATGGTTACCCGAATAAACGAGGTTGAAGCCGTAGCAGTTACCGTTATGCTCGGTGGTATCCTTTTCTCTGATGGCAAAGAAGGGATTATGACGGTTTGATGAATAGCCTGCAATAGAGCCGATTTCACATACGCCGGGAACGAGAGGTCTTTCGTTCTTATATCTTTCTCTGGCCCAGGCACCGTCAAAGGAGAGCATCACATAATCCCCTCTCTGGAGGTCGAGCTGCATACTCATAAGAGAATGAATTTTTATAGTGCTGTCGCCCTTATTGATAAGACGGGCACTTCTGGTAATAACATTACATTCACTGAAAACAGTGTAGAAAAGATGAAGCTCAGCCTTTAATGCGCTGTCCTCTAAAACAACAGTAAGAGTGTCGCTGTCACCGTAGCTTGAGGGAAGACCGTGAAGCTCCGGCTTAACCTTGGTCACTGCGTGGGATTTATATTTAAAATCTGTAGTAAAAATGCCGTCCTCAGGCATAAGCTCCATAGCGGGAATACGGTAATCACCCTTACCGTAAGCGGAGTATTCGAGAGCGATGTGGTCGAGAGAAAGAGAGGTGTCCTTCTGTGTGTAGGGAGTGGAATTACTGTAGCCGGAGGCGTGCTTATCGTAAAGATAAGTGAAATCGTCACTGTTTCTTACCCTTCTGCCGTAGTACATACCCTCGAGCTGACCTGTGGGAAGTGCTCTGAAAATATAGCTGGTCTTTTCGCTCTGCAAATGGAATACATTTTCTTTGTTGATATAGATCATATTTCCTTCCTCAGACATCTGGATGTCTTTACCTTTCTTTGTATAATAACAAAATTTAACATTATAATTTTATACCATTTATTCATAAGTGTCAATAAAATAACCGCTAAAACTTTATTTGGCCTTGTTTGTTAAAAAAAATTCAACAAATCGTGATATTTTTTGCATTGTAATAATCGTGATTATATGATAGAATATTAATAAATTGTGAAAGGAGCTTCTTTTTATGGAAAACATTATTATCGCTGACGACGAATTAAGAATAAGAAAGCTGGTGTCTGACTTTCTCAGAC
>JAFSDF010000069.1 GCA_017436375.1 Clostridia bacterium
AAACTCATGAAGTACACCGTCAATTTTAACACTGGTGATTGCGTAGCCGGGAAGTGATGAAAGAAGAATTCTTCTTAAACTGTTACCGAGAGTAACACCGTAGCCACGCTCCAACGGTTCAACCACGATTTTACCGTAGGTACCGTCAGCTGCTAATTCTGCAGTTTCGATTCTGGGCTTTTCAATGCCTATCATGCAAAACCCTCCTTACTTATTTGTGGATGTGTTTTACGCTAATAACCGTCTATTACTTAGAATAGAATTCGACGATAAGATGCTCTTCAACGGGTGTGCTGATCTGCTCACGCTCGGGAAGATTTACGATCTTAGCTTCGCAATTTTCACGGTTAAGGTCGAGCCATGTAGGAACAGGTCTTGATGCGTTTGCTTCAAGAACAGCCTTGATCTTAACGCTGTCACGGCTCTTTGCTTTAATAGCAACTACGTCACCTGCTTTAAGAAGGTATGAAGGAATGTCAACCTTTTTACCGTTAACGGTGAAGTGTGCATGTGTAACGAGCTGTCTTGCCTCAGCACGGGAAGAAGCCCAGCCGAGTGTGTAAACTACGTTATCAAGACGGCTTTCACAGATTCTGAGAAGGTTATCACCGGTAACGCCGGTTTTCTTTTCAGCCATAATGAAGTACTTATGGAACTGACCTTCCTGAATACCGTAGTAACGTCTGGCCTGCTGCTTAGCACGAAGCTGGAGACCATATTCAGAATTCTTTTTACGGTTCTGACCGTGCTGGCCGGGAGCATAAGAGCGACGCTCAAAAGCACATTTGCCAGTGTAGCATCTGTCACCCTTTAAAAAGAGTTTCTTACCCTCGCGGCGGCACATTTTACATACCGCACCTGTATATCTTGCCATACGTTTGTACCTCCGTTATACGCGTCTTCTTTTCGGGGGACGGCAGCCGTTATGAGGAATCGGTGTAACGTCTTTAATCATAGTTACATCGAGACCTGCTGTCTGTAAAGCTCTGATTGCAGCTTCACGACCTGCACCGGGTCCCTTAACATATACTTCAACGGTCTTCATGCCGTGTTCGATTGCAGCCTTGGCAGCAGTCTCAGCTGCTGTCTGTGCAGCAAACGGTGTGGATTTTCTTGAGCCTCTGAAGCCCATTTCACCGGCACTTGCCCATGACACTGCGTTACCCTGTAAATCAGTGATGGTAACGATTGTGTTGTTGAAGGTGGATTGAATATGGGCCGCACCGCGGTCAATGTTCTTTTTGTCACGGCGACGGCGAACGTTGGTAGCTTTCTTTGCAACCTTTGCCATAAATATATCCTCCTAAGATTACTTTTTCTTATTTGCGATGGTCTTCTTGGGACCTTTACGGGTACGAGCGTTAGTTTTTGAACGCTGACCTCTTACGGGAAGGCCCTTTCTGTGGCGGATGCCACGATAGCAACCAATTTCAATAAGTCTTTTAATATCAAATGCTGTTTCTCTTCTGAGGTCACCTTCAACCTTTACGTTGTGGTCAATGTACTCACGAAGTTTTGAAACGTCGTCTTCGGTAAGATCCTTAACTCTTGTGTCGGGATTAATACCTGTTGCTGCGATGATGTCGCAAGCAGTTTTACGACCAATACCGTAGATATAAGTAAGAGCGATTTCCACTCTCTTATCTCTGGGCAGGTCAACACCTGAAATACGAGCCATGTTTCAGTTGCACCTCCTAAATTATTACGTCAATTAGCCTTGACGCTGTTTGTGTTTGGGATTTTCGCAGATAACCATAATTTTGCCGTTACGCTTGATTACCTTGCACTTTTCACATATTTTCTTTACAGAAGGTCTGACTTTCATAGGATTGCCTCCTTTAAATTCAAAAATGTCAGGTTTATTTGCTTCTCCATGTTATACGTCCGCGGGTTAAGTCGTATGGAGACATTTCGACTGTAACCTTATCACCGGGAAGAATACGAATGTAGTTCATTCTGAGCTTACCGGAGATGTGTGCTAAAATTTTATGACCGTTTTCGAGTTCAACCTGGAATGTTGCATTGGGAAGAGCCTCCACAACAGTTCCTTCGATTTCAATCATATCCTGTTTTGACATAACCTTACCCCCCTGGGTTCGCTATTTTATTGAGTGTTTTTCTAAGCTTACGATTTGTTGCCATTGAGTCCTCGTCAAGCGTGACCTCTGTCAAAGCAACGTGTTTGACATTCTTGACCTTGGGCTTTTCCAGCTTACGGCCTTTACCGTCACAGATAAGAACTTTTCCGTTTGCAATATCCTTCACTGCGAAGAGCTCACCTTTATCGTGGCCCCTGAGTGAAAGAACTACCTGTCCTGCTTTAAAATCCATATTGACCTCTTATTCTCTGGTAAGAATCACGGGACCGTCCTTGGTGATAGCCACCGTGTGTTCAAAATGGGCGGACAGCTTTGAGTCAAGGGTTTTTACAGTCCAGCCGTCGGGGAGGACTTTGACTCTTGCAGTTCCCTGGTTAATCATCGGCTCAATAGCGATTGTCATGCCCGGTAACAGGCGTACGCCTCGGCCGGCTGTGCCGTAGTTCGGCACACTGGGATCTTCATGTAATGCCTTGCCGATACCGTGTCCCGTGTACTCACGGACGACACCATATCCCCGTTCCTCGCAGTAAGCCTGAACGGCGTGGCATATATCGCCGAGTCTGCCGCCGGGTACAGCGAACTTAATTGCCTCATAGAGACTCTCTCTCGTTGTATCCATCAGCCGCTTTGCCTCTTCACTGATGTTTCCGCAGGCAAAAGTAGCAGCATTGTCGCCGTTATAGCCGTTTACCTTCGCACCTAAATCGATGGAAACTATGTCTCCGTCCTTAAGGATGCGTTTTTCGCTCGGTATTCCATGAATGACCTCATCATTTATGGAAATGCACGCGGTAGCCGGAAAGCCGTAGAGATGCAGGAAATTAGGCTCCGCACCCTGACTTATGATGTAGTCGTAGGCTATTCTGTCAATCTCCTTGGTACTGATACCCGGTCTGACTGCCTCACCGGCCACTCTGAGTGCTCCTGCCGAAATTCTGCAAGCCTCTTTCATAAGGGCAAGCTCGCGGCTGGTTTTGAGCACTATCATGCTTATTCCTCCAAAGCTTTGAGAACAAGGGCGGAAGTGTCAGCCACTTCTTCCTGTCCTTCAACTATGAAAAGTTTATTTTTCTTTCCGTAGAAATCCTTAAGCGGCTCGGTCTGACTGTGGTAAACCTCAAGTCTTTCCTTAACCGTATCGGGATGGTCGTCTTTTCTCAGAACGAGCTCCTCACCGCAGGCATCGCAGGTGTTTTCCTTAGCAGGCTTTTTGTAAATGAGGTGGTATGAGTTACCGCATTTAGGACAAACGCGTCTGCCGGACATTCTTGCCACGATTTTCTCGTCGGGAACCTCTATGTCGATAACCTTATCGATTTCTATGCCCATTTCATCGAGAGCCTCTGCCTGGGGAATTGTTCTGGGGAAGCCGTCAAGGATGAAGCCGTTTTTACAGTCATCCTCGCTCAGGCGTTCCTTGATGATGCCGATTACAACATCATCGGGAACAAGCTGACCGTTATCTATGAATTCCTTGGCTTTCAAGCCCATTTCCGTTCCTGCCTTAAGAGCAGCACGGATAATGTTACCTGTAGAGATCGTCGGGATGGAAAGCTTACTGCAGATGAACTCTGCCTGTGTGCCTTTACCAGCACCGGGAGCACCTAAAAGAATTAACTTCATGATGTATCTCTCCTTATTGATTAGTCAAGGAAGCCTTTGTAGTGTCTCATCATCATCTGGCTTTCGAGCTGCTTAACAGTTTCGAGAGCAACACCTACAACGATGATAAGTGATGTACCGCCGAGTGCGATAGTCATGGGAGAACCGATAAGATTTGTGAACAGAGTTACGATATTCGGGAAAAGAGCAACTACTGAAAGGAGTAATGCACCGAGAAGTGTAATTCTGCCGAGAATCTTTTTGATATAATCGGAGGTGGGCTTACCGGGACGAAGTCCGGGAATCATACCGCTGTTCTTTCTGATATTGTTTGCCATTTCAACCGGATTGTACTGGATGCTTGCATAGAAGTAAGCAAAGAAGAGAATCAGGAAGAAATAGAGGATAGAATAGAACCAGTGGCTTGAGGAGAACATACCGAAGAATGTCTTCCAGCCGTCTGTAATCTTATCGGGATCAAGGAACATTTCCACTGTGGGCGGAAGTGAAAGAATTGAAGAAGCGAAGATAACGGGAAGAACACCGGACATATTAACCTTTATAGGAATATGAGTGCTCTGGCCGCCGTACATCTTACGGCCTACAACTCTCTTTGCATACTGTACGGGAACTCTTCTCTCTGCATTATCCATCCATACGATAAATGCAATCATAGCAAGAAGGCAGATTACAACGATGGGAACGAGTGCATAATAAGCACCGCCCTTGAGAATATCGTAGTAGAGCATAGTGATGAGTGAAGGAATTCTGGAAACGATACCTGCGAAAAGGATGATGGAGATACCGTTACCGATACCCTTTTCGTTAACCTGTTCGCCGAGCCACATAACGAATGCGGAGCCTGCTGTGAGGCAAAGGATAATAACTAAGCCCTGAAGCACAGCAGAGAAGCCTGTAAACTGAAGACCTTCGGCATCAGTTACAAGGTAATCCTTGGCTCTGAGGTAAATAAAGTATGCGGTACTCTGTAAAAGAGCAAGTGCAATAGTCACATATCTTGTGATTGTTGCGATCTTCTTTCTGCCTTCCTCGCCTTCCTTTGAAAGCTTTTCAAGGTAAGGGATAGCAACTGAAAGAAGCTGAATGATAATTGAGCTGTTGATGTAGGGTGTGATTGACAGTGCAAAGATTGTACCGTATGTGAAAGCATCACCTGTCATCATGCTCAGATAGTTCATAAATGTTTCACCGTTAGGATCCACAATACCGCTGTCTGCGATGTTTGTGAAGGGAACCGGAATAGCGGCACCGATTCTGAAAATCAATACTATAAGTGCTGTAAAGAGCATCTTCTTACGAAGATCTGCTACCTTCCAAGCATTTATGAAAGTACTAATCATATCAGATCACCTCGGTCTTTCCGCCCGCTGCCTCAATCTTCTGCTTTGCAGATTCGCTGAAAGCGTTAGCCTGAACTGTAAGTGCCTTGGTGATTTCACCGTGACCGAGCACCTTAACACCGTCAAGCACCTTCTTAACAAGGCCCTTTTCGATGAGTGAGTCAATTGTTACTGTTTCGCCTGCGGCATAAGCCTTTTCAAGAGCAGCGAGATTAACAATTGCCATCTCTGTACCGAAGATGTTTACGAAACCTCTCTTAGGTACACGTCTCTGAAGGGGCATCTGACCGCCTTCAAAGCCGGGGCGCATGCCTCTGCCGGCACGAGCCTTCTGACCTTTGTGACCTTTACCGGCGGTTTTACCCTGACCGGAAGCAGGACCACGGCCGATACGTTTGCGTTCTTTGGTTGAACCTGCAGCAGGTGAAAGTTCATGTAATTTCATATTAGCGCACCTCCTCTATTAAGCTTCGGTGGTCTCGATAAGGTGACCTATTTTCTTCACCTTACCCTGAGTCTGAGGATTGTTGGGCTGAACCGTTACATCCCCGATTTTCTTGAGGCCAAGAGACTTAACTGTTGCAATCTGATCCTTTTTGCAACCGATGAGGCTTCTTTTGAGAGTAATCTTAATGTCTGCCATTTTAAAAGTCCTCCTTAACCTAAGATTTCTTTTGCAGTCTTGCCGCGAACTTCAGCAACTTCTTCTACGTTACGAAGCTTTGAAAGACCGTCGATGGTAGCTCTTACTACGTTGCAGGGGTTGTTTGAACGAAGAGCCTTTGTACGAATATCCTTGATACCGACTGTTTCAACAACGGCACGAACGGGGCCGCCTGCGATAACACCGGTACCGGGAGCAGCAGGCTTAAGAAGAACTACGCCTGCACCGAACTTACCGATAATCTCGTGGGGAATTGTAGTACCCTTAAGAGAAACCTTGATAAGATTCTTCTTAGCATCGTCGATACCCTTACGGATAGCGTCAGGAACTTCACCTGATTTGCCAAGACCGAATCCGATGATGCCATTACCGTCACCAACTACTACGAGAGCTGCGAACTTGAAGATTCTACCACCCTTAACAGTCTTTGATACACGGTTGATGGCTACAACACGTTCTGTAAGTTCATAAGCTGATGCGTCAATTTTAGTCATAATTAATTTCCTCCTTGCTTAGAACTTCAGGCCGCCGGCACGAGCGCCTTCTGCAAGCTCTTGTACACGACCGTGATAGATGTAACCGCCTCTGTCGAATACGCATTCCTCGATGCCCTTTTCGATAGCGCGCTTTGCTAATGTTTCGCCCACCTTGTGAGCAGCTTCCTTGTTACCGCCGTACTCTGTAAATTCCTTCTCTACAGTCGATGCTGATGCAAGTGTAACACCGTTTACATCGTCGATTAACTGAGCGTAGATGTGGCTGAGTGAACGGTAAACATTAAGACGGGGACATGCAGCAGTACCGCTGATTTTAGCACGTACTCTCTTCTGTCTC
>JAFSDF010000070.1 GCA_017436375.1 Clostridia bacterium
ATCGCAGGACCGAAGGTTCTAGAACACATAGTCGATGCTGTTTTGTATTTCGAAGGCGAGAGAAATCTGTCTTTCAGGATTCTCAGAGCAGTTAAAAACCGCTTCGGCTCAACTAATGAAATCGGTGTTTTTGAAATGTTTGATACGGGCCTCAGGGAAGTCGAAAATCCGTCGGAGATGCTTATTTCAGGCAGGCCCAAGCATACTCCGGGCTCCTGTGTCGCCTGTGTAATGGAGGGCACAAGACCTTTGCTGGCGGAAATACAAGGCTTGGTCACTGCTACAGGCTTCGGTAATCCCCGAAGAATTTCCAATGGGTTTGATTTTAACCGTCTTGCTATGCTGATTGCTGTTTTGGAAAAAAGAGGCGGATACTTTTTCGGCAATATGGATGCTTATATCAATATCGTCGGCGGAATGAAGCTGGACGAGCCCGCTCTTGATTTAACCATTGTTATGGCTCTGGTTTCCTCCCTGAAAGATTATGCCCTGCGTGACGATGTGCTTGCCTTCGGTGAAGTAGGTCTTGCCGGGGAGATCAGAGGTGTTTCCCACTGCGAGCAGAGGATTAAAGAAGCATCGAGACTCGGCTTTAATAAGTGCATAATTCCCTATGCCAATCTTAAGAATATTTCAGCTGCACTGAAAAAGGAAATTGAAATAGTCGGTGTCAGAACCATAAGACAGGCCTTTGAGGCGATAATATTATGAATAGATTTGTTACGAGTCCTAATGCACCTGAGGGTGAAGTAACTGCACTGATTTGCGGCGGTCTTAATAAAACTTTGCGTGATTATTTTCATTCTGAAAATATCGAAATTCTATATACAGAAAAGAATATCAAGGTTGATAGCTCTGTTTCGGAGCACAGCGACCTTTCTGCTTTGTATCTCGGCGGCGGCAGAATTATAATTGACAGAGGTCAGCCGATGCTGATATCTATACTTAACGAAAAAGGTTTCTCTGTTACCGAAACCGTAAAATCTGTCGGAGGCTTGTATCCGGATGATTGCATACTGAATCATACCATAATCGGAAGATATATTATCGGTAACAGTAAAATTTTTGATGAATCGGTGAATAATGAATGTGAGAATCTTGAGGTCATTCACACTAATCAAGGTTATTGCAAATGCTCTGTGCTTGTAATCGATGAAAAATCATTAATTACCGATGATGAGTCCATTGCCTCTGAGTCTCAGAAAAAAGGCATAGATTCCCTTTTAATCAGAAAAGGAGACATTACTCTGAACGGACACGAATACGGCTTTATAGGCGGTGCAAGCGGTAAAATATCCTCAAGTGAGGTAGTTTTCTTCGGAGATGTTACAAAACACAGAGATTATAATAAAATCAGAGATTTTATTTACGCAAGAGGTATGAAAATTATAAGCTTTGATTTTCCTTTGACTGACTTCGGGGGATTTATTCCCATTAAGGAAAACATTTTATAAATTATTCTTATTTTATATTCATTTTCGGATATAAATGTGTTACAATTCAAAAGAAAGGATGATATTATGCAGATGGTATTACCTACGGCACTCGGTGTCGGCGGTGCCACGGTTATAGGAGCACTACTTGGCTTTGTATTTAAAAAAATGAGCCATAAATTCAGCGATATCGTATTATCCTTTGCAGCGGGTGTAATGTTGTCGGCGGCTATTATCGGTCTTATTATTCCTTCTCTGGAATATGGCGGTAAGCTTAAGCTGCTCACCACTGTTGCGGGG
>JAFSDF010000071.1 GCA_017436375.1 Clostridia bacterium
CCGCTGCCGCGGTCCCCCTTTTCTCCGAAACCGGAACCCTTTTGTCCGTTCCGCTGTCACGGACATTTCCCCTAACAGGGGAATAACCTTTCAGGGACGGCATAAAGATCTTAAAAACTGCCTTTCATAAAGATCTTTCACATTCGTTCAAGATGACACTTCCGGGAAAGTTATCAGACGGGACGTCGAGGGCGCCGTCCCCTACGGGGTACACCTTTATTCAGCGGACTGTCTCTTTCGTTTTTCTGAAGTCTTTCCCGCCATTCTGCATTTTGCATTCTGCATTCTGCATTTAAATGGCGGTGTATCAATGCTTATCTTCCGAAGCCTCATTCGCCCGTTTAGCGTTTATCGTTTTGCGTTTAGCACTTAAATTATCGGTGTATCACTTTCGTTTTCCCGAAGCCCTGCACGCCCATTCTGCGTTCTGCATTCACCTGAGGTTTCCGTTTGCCGGCCCGTTAATAACCCGACCGCCCTCGGTAAATCTTGAGCCGTGACAGGGACAGTCCCAGCTGTGCTCAGCTCTGTTATATCTGAGGGCACAGCCCAGATGAGGACATCGTCTGACTGTAGGATAAAGATAGCCCAAAAGGCTTTCTGCACCGTTTAAAAAAATCTGCGGTGTGAGCATACTGCGTGAGGGTGAGAAAATCTCAGCGTAGGGGTTAGTCTTGCCCGAAAGAAGGTCGCAGAGAAGGTCTGCTCCCGCCATAGCACCCGTCATACCCCATTTGTTGAAGCCGGTCAGGACAAACAGGTTATGGGTGCTTTTCGAGTAAGAGCCGATATAGGGCATAGAGTCGAGGCTCATACAGTCCTGTGCCGCCCAGTGAAATTTTTCCTGAGCCTTGGGGTAAAATTCCTTGGCTCTCTGACGGAGCTCGGTGTAATTGCCGCCCTTTTTGCCTGTCCTGTGGTCGCCTCCGCCGAGAAGCAGAAGGTTTCTGTAGCTGCGGAAGGAAAGTCCCTTTTCTTTCTCGTCCAGATACATACCGTCAATCTCGCCGGCGTTTTCCAGAGCGATTACATAGGAGCGGTGCTGATAAAGCTTCAGAGAGTAAAGGCCGTGCTTATTGATAAAGGGAAAGTGGGTGGCAACGATTACATTTTCAGCTCTTACGGAGCCTGTTTCGGTGACGGCTGTATTTCCCTTCATTTCTGTTACACGGCTGTTTTCGTATATATGGAGGTCTTTTGCTATTTCTGATGCGAAAAGCAAGGGATGGAACTGCGCCTGCTTTTCTGTTTTAACCGCACCGGCGACAGGGACAGGCAGAGGGAGGCTTTCTGCCAAGGAGCCTGATGCTCCGATTGTCTGCAGAGCCCTAAGCTCATCCTCGATTTTCTGTCGGCTGTCGGCGGAGTAGATGTAGTTATCCTTTATTTCAAAGTCGCATTTTATATTTTCGGCAAGCTTCTTATACCTTTCGAGAGCCAGACGGTTTATTTCATAGTATGCCTTTGCGATTTCTGCGCCCTTTTTGATAAGATCGGAATAGATAAGCCCGTGCTGAAAGGTTATTTTTGCAGTGGTGTTTCCTGTCGTGCCGCCGCAGATTTTTCCGCTTTCGAGAACCACGGAGGAAATACCTTTTTCTTTGAGAAGACAGGCTGTCAGAAGACCTGCCATACCGCCGCCGATGATAAGCACATCGGCTTTTATATTTCCGCTGAGCCTCGGAAAGGAGGGGAGAGTGGCTGTTTCGTGCCATAAAGAAGACATATCCGCACCTCGTAATATATTTTTTATATATTCTCTGCACTGCTTCCCGTAATATGCAAAAAAAAGAAGCTCCCGCCGGAACGCCGACACCCCATAAGGCAGTATTTGTTTCTCGAACAAAATTCCCCGTATTTTTGCCAAAAGCCTCGCAAGGCGACAGCCTTGCTGCGTTTTGTGGCTTCAATACAAGAAATTTTCAGTTCTTACGAAACTGCGAAGCACTTTAAAATGCGAAACAGCTTTGCAAGAAAAGGCAAAAATCACCGATAATGCTGACGCATATCGGTGATTTTTAACGCATTATTGTGAGGTTATTTCACTTTTTAAAGAAATACTGCCTCATGGGGCGTCGGCGAAACGAGAGCTTTATATTCTTTACGGAAAACTGCAGCCTTAATCCTGTGAAGAGATAGGTCTGATGATTTTTTTGTACACATAAGCAAAGCAGATAAGAGAAACGATGAGAGACATAAATTCTGCTATGGGGAAGGCGAGCCAGACATTATTGAGCACACCTGTTTTAGAGAGAAGATACGCGGCGGGGAGAAGCACGACAATCTGACGGCAGAAGGAGGTTATCATCGAGAAATAGCTTTTGCCGAGAGCCTGGAAGGAGGCACCGAGATTGATGCAAACACCTGCCATAATGAAATGTGTGCTGATGATCTTAAGAGCGGGGATGCCGATTTCCATCATTTCGTCCTTAGCATCGAAAAGCCGGAGCATCTGCTCGGGGAAAAGCCACATAAGGACGGTTCCGACTGCCATAATGCCTACAGCTATAGCACAGCTGAAGCGGAGACATTCGGTGATCCTTTCCTTTTTTCTGGCTCCGTAGTTGTATGCCACGATGGGTATAACGCCGTTATTGAGGCCGAAAATAGGCATAAAGATGAAGGACTGAAGCTTGAAGTAAACACCGAAAACTGCGGCGGCTGTGGTGGTAAAGGCGAGCAGTATTTTATTAAGACAGAAGGTCATAAACGAGCCGATACCGACCATCAGAACAGAGGGTATGCCGATTTTGTAAATATCAGCGATGATTCTGAAATCGGGACGGAGGTTTGAAAAACGGAGATTTATTTCCCTGTTTGCCTTTTCGTTCAGGATTATACCTGCGATAAAGGCTATAATCTGACCGATAACCGTGGCCACAGCGGCACCCTTTGCCTCCATACGGGGGAAGGGACCTATGCCTAAAATAAACAGAGGGTCGAGAATGATATTTGTTATGGCGCCTATTAACTGTGTCGTCATAGAAAGAGTTGTTTTTCCCGTAGCCTGCATCAGCCTTTCCATAATTACCTGTCCGAAAAGACCTACGGAAACCGTGCACACTACTGAAAGATAGTCAACACCGTAGTTATAAATGGCGCTGCCCTTTTCTACCTGAGAGGCAAAGAATATCCTTGTGCCGAAAATACCGAAAAGAGCGAAAAGGATAAAGCTGAACATAGCAAGAAGCACACCCTGAGCGGCTATTTTATTTGCTTTTTCAAAGTTCTTTTCACCGAGACTCCTCGACAGCAGAGCATTGACACCTACACCTGTACCCGTGGCCACACCTATCATAAGGTTCTGTGCAGGGAAGGCAAGGGAGACGGCGGTGAGAGCATCCTCGCATACCTGTGAAACGAAAATGCTGTCCACTACATTGTACAGTGCCTGAACGAGCATAGACACCATCATAGGAAGGGACATAGTGATAACGAGCTTTTTTACGGACATAACGCCCATTTTGTTTTCTCTGTTCATTTTAACCTCCGTGGCTTTACAGAATTTAAGATATTATACCATCTTTTTATTTCTTTTTCTATAGAATGGAAAAAATTTTCTTGTTTAATTTGTATGTGTTATCACGGCTGTTTTTGTGCAATGTGCTGTGAGGCGGGGGGCCAAGTGACCGCAGGCGGTCACCCACCGTGCCCGCAGGGCACG
>JAFSDF010000001.1 GCA_017436375.1 Clostridia bacterium
GTCTATAACTTTCTGCCCCTCCTGCACTTCAACGGTACGGGAAAGATATGTATTTTCGCGCAACACTTCAGCATAAAAGCCGTAAGCAATCAAAAATAATACAGCAGAGACAATAATAACAATCCTCGGCAGATTACTCCAACCAAAGCGGAAATCAAGCCCCGCCACGATAAAGCCTGCCAGAAACATAATTCCGCTGAGCTTTACAAAAAGACCTTGCTCTTTCTTTGTCTCCTTAGCATCAAGTCTGCTTTTCAGAAGTGACGGATTTTTTATCATCATAACGACACCTGCAACAAACATAGGTACAAAAAGAATACCCATAAACAGCCAACCGTTTAAAAAGTTAAGGGTGCCCGCAGGAATGAAAACAAACAGACCTACAAGAACTGCTCCCAAAATGAATTTTAATATTGCCTGAATTAAAAGCTTTAATGTCATAGTATTACTCCTTTTTGCATTTCTTTATTTATTATACACTTTTATTGCTCCTAAAGCAATAATAACCGGATGAAACATTAACTTTGACACCTATTCTGACACCCATAAATGTGATTATTTTCGTTACAGTGAAGATCTAAATTTGATGCGGATTCAGAGGCTTCGGGGAACATATAGTAATATTTTTGTAGTTATTTTATTTTACTTTTCCGTACATTCGACTCACCTCCTATTACGCAGTAGAATGAAGTTACCAAATACAAGGAGGTCTTATTATGAGAAGAAAAAATAAAGTCAAGTTTACGAATTTCGAATGTAACCTTTTAATCAACGGTATGAATGAGTTTCGTAATATGCTTTTGGCGGATGGTTTACCAACGTAAGATATTGATAACCTGCTCATTAAAACCATTGACAAATCTGAAAGGTAAGGAGTGATGTTATGTCAGACTTTATTGAAGATTTCTATTATATTACGGCAACATTGAGCCGCAAGAGCTTGCATCAGTAATTCAGACAGTTTAACCTTTTAGGATTTGCGAGCGCACGGTCTGACTATAACTACAGTTTATAAATGCGTGAGTCTTTTGTGAGGATGATATGAAAATGAATCAGACATTTCACAAGTATAATCAGAGGACTATAAGTATTATGTAAATAAATCTCTTTATGTATCCATTATCTTCAAAAAAACTATTGAAATAACGATTGATTTTTGATAGAATGATATAGATATCTTTTACAGGAGGGATTTAATATGAACCTTAAAGTAAGTGCAAAACTCGATCCTCAGTTTGAGCCTCTTTCACTTGTTGTGCGCGAAATGAGGGAAGCAACGAAGCAAAACGGTCAAGACATCATAATAGCTGCGATCAGAAACAACGGTTACACAACTACGTATAAGACGAGAATTTTTCCCGAAGGTACAGGACATGACGAGGAAAATTTCCGCTTTATTGAGCGTATAGCAAAATCGCTTGTCTGGATTGCAGGTGCACACAAGCTCGTTATTGCAGGTGCAGACGGTGTCGGTCAGAGAATTAAAGAAGCCTACACTCCGACAGGGCTTCGAGCCTTTGATGTAGGCCATATGAAAAAGACATACGAGAAGGATTTCGAGGTTGAGCTCTGTGCTCTTCAGGATGCTCCGGAGGATATATCATCAGCAGCTCCCCTCGGCAGACATCTCGACGGTTGCCGTATAGGCTTTGATGCAGGCGGAAGTGACAGAAAGGTAAGTGCGGTTATAGACGGTAAGAGCGTTTATTCAGAAGAGGTGGTTTGGTTCCCCAAGCTTAACTCAGATCCGGAATATCACTATCAGGGTATTCTTTCTGCAATGAAAACCGCTGCTTCAAAAATGCCGAGAGTAGATGCTATCGGTGTTTCGTCAGCCGGCATTTATGTAAATAACCGTATTATGGCAGCTTCTCTATTTATCAAGGTAAGTGATGAAGACTGCGAAAAAAGAGTCAAGAATATGTATCTCGACATTGCAAAAGAAATCGGTGAGAATATTCCTATCGAGGTTGCAAATGACGGTGATGTTACGGCACTGGCAGGTGCTATGGAGCTTAACGATGATTCGGTTCTCGGCGTAGCTATGGGTACAAGTGAAGCCGGCGGATATATTGACCCAAACGGAAATATTACAGGCTGGCTTAACGAGCTTGCTTTCGTTCCCGTGGATTATTGTAAAGATTCTATGGTCGATGAGTGGTCAGGTGACTACGGATGCGGTGTTAAGTATTTTTCACAAGACAGTGTAATCAAGCTTGCTCCCGCTGCCGGTATAGAGCTCGATGAGAGTCTTTCTCCGGCTGAAAAGCTTAAGGTAGTTCAGAAGCTTATGGCCGAAGGCGACCGGCGAGCTGCCGCTATATATGACACAATCGGTGTTTATTTCGGATATGCGATTGCATATTACGCCGAATTCTACGATATAAAGCATGTAATGATTATGGGCCGCGTTACCTCAGGTGACGGCGGTGTGATCCTCCTCGAGAGAACTCAGGAGGTTCTTGATAAAGAGTTCCCCGAGCTCGCTGCAAAAATCAAGCTGCATATACCCGATGAAAACTCCCGCCGAGTCGGACAGTCTGTTGCAGCAGCAAGCTTGCCTGAAATAAAATAAAGAGTCATTGTTTTCTGTTATAATAGAATGTGTTGTGTCCCGTTATCTTTAAGAAAAAGGGGTATTAATAATGATAATTGATAATTTAAACAATTCTCATCAGTACCGCAAAACTCATGTGGGCTTTGCCGAAAGCTTTGATTTTTTAAAAAAAGCAGTTGAGGAAGATCTTCCCGTCGGCAGATATGAAATTGATTCAGACAGAGTATTCGCTTTTATTCAGGAGTACACCTCAAAAGAGGAATCGGCTTTTGAGGCTCATAAAAACTACATTGATATTCAGTTTATATCAGAGGGTACCGAGGTTATTTATGCGTCGGACATATCTTTGCTGAGCGTAAAGGAGGAATACAATGCCGAAAAGGATATTATGTTCCTTGAGGACTGCGAAAAAGCAAGCAAAGCAGTTCTGCAAAAAGGAGAATACGGTATATTCTTTCCTTGGGATGCTCACAAACCCGGACTTTGTTACGGCGGAAAGCCCGGCAATGTTAAAAAGATAGTAGTAAAAGTCAGAGCTTAATAAATACTTTAATAAAGGAAATTTGTCTATGATAAAATTTGAAACTATTTTTGGCCCGGGCACAGGCGGACCGTCCGATTTTTACAGAATTCCATCTGTTGTAACAACAAAAACAGGTGTAGTGGTTGCTTGTGCAGATGCCAGATACTACACCGGAAAGGATAATCCTAACAGAATAGACAAGGTTGTCAGAAGAAGCTTCGATTCCGGCGAAACATGGGGCGATTATATTATTGCCGTTGAGGAGTTCGGCAACGAGAAAATGAAAGCCTCGGCTGCCATTGATCCGATACTAACTTATGTTCCCGAAATCGGCAGAATATATATGCATTACTGTCACACTCCGGCAGAAATAGGCATACTCAACTGTAAAAGGGGTATCGGTGAAACGCCTCAAGGTGAAAAAATCGTTGAAGGTAAATGCGGTAAAAAATACATACTGAAAGGCGACAGCCTTTACACAAAAAACGGGAAGAAAACCGATTTCAGAGTTGCTGACGACGGCAGTGTAACAAAAGACTCAAGAACTGTAGGAAATCTTTTCACTTCAACAGATTACCGCGAGTTCGGCACATCAACTCTTATGATGTGCTACAGTGACGATGACGGACTCACTTGGTCAAAGCCTGTGTCACTGAACACACAGATAAAGAAAAAATATATGAGCTTTATCGGACCGGGACCCGGTTGCGGAATAGTAATTAAAAACGGCAAATACAAAGGAAGAATAGTGGTGCCTGTTTACTACGGCACACGCAAATGGCCGCTTTGCCTTTCCTGCTGCGTAATTTACAGCGACGATAACGGAATCAGCTGGTCTCTCGGTGAAACTCCGAATAATACGAGGAAAATTCACGGATTCAAAGCTAACCATTTTCTTATTACCCAAAGCAAAATGCTCACTGAATCACAGGTTATTGAGCAGAGCGACGGTACTCTTAAGTATTTTATGAGAAATCATGAGAAAAGAAAAAGTGTCGCTGTAGCTTACAGTAAAAACGGTGGCGAAAGCTGGGAAAATTTCAGATTTGACGATAATCTCCCACAGCCTATATGTCAGTCTTCTGTAATCAAAATTGAAAATGCAGACAAGCCTTATGTCGTTTTTTTGAATCCTGCAAGCAGAAAAGGCAGAATGTGCGGAACTGTCAGGTTGTCCGAAGACGACGGCGAAACCTTTAAGTACAGCCGTGTACTTAAAGAGGATGATTTTGTTTACAGCTCCATGACTTTATTACCTGACGGTAACATCGGTGCTTTGTTTGAACCCAATCAGGAATGTAAGGATATTATTTTCACAAAATTTTCCCTTGACTGGATCAAGGGTATTTAATAAAACCGGGAGGAATGAATTAAAATGAACAAAATCAAAAGTATTCTTTCGGATGTCCGATTATATTGGAACATCCCCATGCAAGGTAAGTACATTACCTTTAAGGAAATAGCCGCTTATTGCGGCGGCGGTATCGGTGCCTATGCTCTTACGATGATAGGTAATGCTTGTATTCTTTCTACAAACAACACCTTGCTTTCGAGCAC
>JAFSDF010000072.1 GCA_017436375.1 Clostridia bacterium
CCCTCACCATCCATAGACGATGTGTTTTTCAAATATCCATAATCAATTCGATAAATGAAATTAGGATATTTGGGATGTGCTGTTCCCTTTGGTCTGTCAATTACAATTTCTGAATTACTCAGCAATTCATCTAATGCGTTCCAAAATTCGCTATTATTTTGCATCATATCTATCCCTCACAAATTCTCATCAGTGAAAATGATTATACCACACCAAGTATTATTTTGCAATCGTGTGCGGGTGTCGTCAACCTGTTTGACGAAGTCAACTTCACTGTGCCGTAGGCACACTTCATTGCATAAGCACTTCATTTGCCTTAAGGCAGCTTCATTCGTTTATGTCCGTCAATGAAGTACGGCTTAACCGCCGTAATGAAGTCAGCGTCCGGGGTGACTCTGAATGAAGTTATGTCCTACGGACATAAATGAAAAATCCAAGTCCGAAGACTTGGATTTTTGGTGATCCACCGGAGATTCGAACTCCGGACACCTTGATTAAAAGTCAAGTGCTCTGCCGACTGAGCTAGTGGATCATCTTTGACAGCGTGGTTTATTCTACATTAAAAAAGAAAAAATGTCAATAGTTTTCAGGAAAATATTTGTTATTTAATATCTTTAACCAAAAAGCCTCTTTTATGCATAGTGAAAATATCAAATATGCCAATAAATATTGAAAATGTGTTTAGTGTGTGATAAAATAATCAAGTTAAAGTATTTTGAAAGGAAGTATATGAATGAAATATATAGTTCTCCTCTGTGACGGTATGGCTGACTATGCCGTAGATGCCCTCGGCGGAAAGACACCGATGATGTGTGCAAATAAGCCGAATATGGACCTTCTCGCCTCGAAAAGTGAGGTGGGCTTAGTCAGGACTGTAGCTGACGGTCTGAAGCCCGGCAGTGATGTGGCAAATATGAGTGTTATGGGCTTCGACCCGAAAAAATACTACACGGGCCGCTCGCCCTTAGAGGCGGTCAGCATCGGTGTAAGGCTGAAGGATGACGATGTGACTCTGCGCTGTAATCTGGTTACTCTTTCCGAGGAGGAATGCTTCGGGGACAGAACTATGGTAGACTACTCTGCAGGTGACATCAGCACCGAGGAGGCCGCCAAGCTTATCGAAGCTGTGGAGGAGGCCTTCGGCAATGAAAAGTATAAATATTACAGCGGTGTAAGCTACCGCCACTGTCTCGTGGTGTCTGAGGGTACCACAGACCTCGGTGATATGACACCGCCTCACGACATCAGTGACAGAGTAATCGGTCCCTATCTTTCAAAGAGTGAAAACGCCAAAGAACTTATTGCTATGATGGAAAAAAGCTATGAGGTGCTGAAGGACCATCCCGTAAATATCGACCGCATAAGCCGCGGAAAAAGACCTGCCAATTCAATCTGGCTCTGGGGCGAGGGAAACAAGCCTATTCTTCCCTCCTACAGTGAGCTTTACGGCATCGAGGGCTCGGTCATTTCTGCCGTAGACCTGCTTAAGGGTATCGGCATCAGCGCAGGAATGAGTACTCCCGATGTAGAGGGTGCCACAGGCTACATCGACACTAACTTCGTCGGCAAGGCTGAAACAGCACTCAAGGAGCTCGAAAACGGTAAGGATTTCGTTTATATCCATGTGGAGGCACCCGATGAGTGCGGTCACAGAAACGAGCCTGAAAACAAGGTAAAAGCTATCGAGCTTATCGACGAAAAGATACTTTCTCTTCTCCTTAAGGGGCTGGAAAGGTACGACGATTACAAGATTATGATTTTACCCGATCATCCCACACCCATCGCTACCAAAACCCACGCAAGCGACCCCGTACCCTATCTTATCTATCATAAAAAGGATGAAAAGAAGGGCGTGGACACCTTTACCGAGGAAACAGCCAAGGCAACAGGCAATTACATAGAAGACGGCCCCTCGATTATGGGCAAGTTTATAAAGGAGATGTAAAAAATGGTAGAGATTAATAAAGAGCTTGCACTGGAAAATTTTCAGAAAATAGTCAGAGTCAAAACCGTTTCAAACAAGGATGATGAAATATACAAAGAGGAATTCCGTTCATTTCTTCCTCTTTTAAAGGAGCTTTATCCCGAAACCTTTAAGGTAGTGGAGTGTCAGCTTATCAATGAGTTCGGTATCCTCATTTGCTGGAAGGGAAAGAACAGCACAAGAAAGCCTGTGGTTCTTATGGCTCATCACGATGTTGTTTCCGATGAGGGACAGGGCTGGCAGCATCCCGCCTTCGAGGCTGAAATCATCGACGGTGTTATCTGGGGTAGAGGCACCATAGATAATAAGTGTATCTTCACTGCTATTTTAGAGGCTATGGAAGGTCTTATCAGGGACGGCTTTACACCGGAGAGAGACATCTACTTCGCCTCCTCAAACAATGAAGAGGTGGCAGGGGAGACCATGCCCGAAATCGCCAAATGGTTTGAGGCTAACGGTATCACTCCCGAGTATGTTCTCGACGAGGGCGGAGCAGTTATGCTCGAGCTTCCTATGGGTGTCAAGATTCCCTATGCTATGATCGGTCTTTCCGAAAAGGGCTTCGCTAAAATTACTCTCACTGCAAACAGTAAAAGTGCCGCCCATTCAGCCAAGTCCGTTTCAAGCAAAAAATCCGCACCCGAGCAGATTATCGATGCAGTAAATGCCATCAGTAAAAATCCCACTCCCTCCACCATTACCTCTGCCCTCGAGGGTATGCTTAAGGCCTTCGCACCCAATGTGGATGCACCCTTAAAGCAGGTTTTCAATAACATTAATCTGCTTAAGCCCGTGGTTAAAAAGGCTATGGAATCCATACCCGATGCTGCGGCTATGATAAGAACACAGATTACCCTCACCTCACTTAAGGCCTTCAATGAAAAGGGTACCGTACCCGACACTGCCTCGGCTACCTACTCCGTAAGACTCGCTCCTCAGGATAAGTTTGACGACATTCTCGCTCATATTAAGAAGGCAGTAGGTGAAAACATAGAAATAGAGGTGGAAAGAAAGAGAGAGGCTCCTCCCATTTCCGATTTCCATACTGACGGCTTCGAATACATAAAGCAGACCGTTAAAAAGGTATATCCCGAAGTGGGTGTAGCACCCTTTATCCTTAATGCCGCCACAGACTCGAGACATTTCTCACACCTGTGCAACACCTACCGTTTCGGTGCCTTCGCTATTAATAATGAGCTTTTCTCATCGGTACATAATGAGGATGAAAGACTTCCCGTGGCAGAGTTTAAAAGGTCCATCGATTTTTATGTTGAGTTTATGAAAGGGCTTAAATAATGCAGAATGCAGAGTGCAGAACGCAGAATGGCGAGTAATACTTTGGGAATGAAGAAGCGATAAACCGCCATTTTAAGTGCTAAATGCTATAACCCCTCCGTCACGGCATAGCCGTGCCACCTCCCGCTTTCAGGGGAGGCTCTGCGATGTGACGCTTTCAGCGCTATTATAACCCCTCCGTCACACTTCCTTGGAAGTGTCATCTTGAACGAATGTGAAAGATCTTCAGCCCCGTAAAGTAGAATAAAATCAAAAGAGGCGACCGATGGTCACCTCTTTTACTTTATATGTTTTTATATTCTTTCCGCTTTAGCGAACTCGTAGGAAACAGTAAATCTTATCCGCTCCTGATCTGTTGTTTCGGCTTCGATTTCCGACAGATAGTGTCCGTTTTCCTGTTCTTCGAGGGAATCATCCATCCACCAGGTCTTTTCGAGGGATTTAATATCGAAACAGGGAGTTTTAAATTTATAGTTATATAATAATATCTTTTTAACATCCCTTTCAAACACAGCGTTTCTGCTATCGAGACATATTTCCAGACAGTTCCATTTTGGCTGTTTGTCCTTATAGTCGGGAACTAACTCTTTTTCAGAAACAGACAAAATCCGTGCATCGTGCAGTCCGTACTTCCAGTACCAGTCAGGCAATTGAGCATAATATTCTTCTATTTCCATAGCTCTTTTACACATACCTTTGGCTGCATCCAATGTCCTGTTTTGGCTCATATAAATACCTGCTTTCTTATTAGCCTTAAGGGGCGGCGTATCACTTATTCATTCTCAAAATCTGTCCCGACATTCTGCATTCTGCACTCTGCATTCTGCATTCACTTCTCGTCCACATTCGGGAAAACCGTCGCCATTATGGATGCGGGGGTGATGCTTCTGACGAGTCTGCCTACGGTTTCCTTAACTCTTATGAGAGCATTCGGATCCCATTCGCTTTCGTCACAGAGAGTGATGCCGAGAGAGGCAAGGAAATCCTTCTGATTTTTCACTCTTACCTTAAAGGAAGCATAGTCAGCCTTTTCGGCCTCTGTCCAGCCTCTTTCCGCTACGGCGATGAGACGGGGGAAGCACATATAGCTCATTCGGTCAAAGTCCTCCACATACTCTGTCCAGATGGGAGCTTCTACGCCGAGGACATTCTTTTTGCCTTCTTCGGTAAGTCCGTCAAGATAGGGATTATAGCCGTAGGTCTTTTTGAGCGGTGTCATACCGTAAACATAGTCCAGATAGTAGTGGTAGAAATCCTCGATGATTATCTTGCCGCCGCCGTTAGCGTAGGGTACACATTTTTTCGTTCTGTCCATCCAGTCGCAGATGATTGTGTCACTGTCGATGATGCCCGAATTAAGGCTTTCATTCCAGGCGAGGGCAGTATAACCCTTATCTTTAAGGTATGCGATAATCCTATTGGCAAACCAGCCCTGAAGCTGTTCCTCATTTTCGAGGCCCTCATCCTTGATTCTCTTCTGACACTTTTCGCAGTTACACCAGCGTGCCTTGGGGGCTTCGTCTCCGCCGATGTGCATAAAGGGATAGGGGAAAAGTTCACAGAGCTCGTCGATGATGTCGAAGCAGAAGCTGAAAACCTCATCATTACCTGCACAGAGGATGTTTTTGAAAATACCGCCTACTGTTTCCACAGGCACCTGAACGCCTCTGCAGGAAAGCTCGGGATAGGTGGAGATGATGGCTGTGGTGTGGCCGGGAAGGTCGAATTCGGGTATAACATCGATAAAGCGCTCCTTACAGAAGGCTACCACCTCTCTGATTTCCTCTTTGGTGTAATAACCGCCGTAGGTCTGCATATTCTTTGAGCCGAAGCCGTGACAGTCTCTCCAGGAGCCCTTCTGATTAAGCAGGGGATGCTTTTCGCTCTCTATTCTCCAGCCCTGGTCATCGCAGAGATGCCAGTGAAAAATATTCATTTTGTATCTTGCAGCAGCCTCGATGTAGCGTTTGATTTCGTCTACAGACTGCATATGTCTTGCCGAGTCAATCATAAAGCCGCGGTAGGGGAAGGCAGGCATATCGGTGATTTTCATAAGGGGCACCTTGCCTGTTTCCTCTAACTGGCTCAGGGAAAGGTGAGCGTAATATCTGCCCTTTTCGCCCTTTGAGGTGATAACTATTTCATCCTTTTTGATTTCCAGACAGTAATATTCCTCGGGGTGAAGGTCATTCGTTTCGTAGCGGACAGGTAAATCCTTTATCCACACCTCACCGCCGTAAAACTCGGCTTTATTCGGCTTAGGTATAATGTTAAGCTGCATATTTTTTCCTCCTTAAAGGTTTCTTTCTTTTTTGATTATATAATATAAAAGTCAGATTTTCAATATTTCCGTCAAGTTTTCTTCGGCACCGTAATATTTATTAATTGGTGATCTTTATATGTATTCAGGTGTTTTTGCGTTGCTGTGGGGACTCGGTGCTTTCCTTTACGGTATAAACATTATGAGTGAAAAAACAGAAAGGGCATTCGGAAACAGACTGAAAATAATCCTCGGGAAAACTGCCCGCGGCAAATATTCCTCTGTCATTACCGGCACTGCCGTCACAGCCTTTTTGCAGAGCTCCTCAGCAGTTACGGTGCTCCTCGTCTCTCTGGTTGAAAGCGGTGCGGTAAGCCTTTTTCAGAGCGTGGGAATAATAATGGGCTCAAATATCGGCACTACGGTGACGAGTCTGCTCATAGCATTTGATTTTTCAGCTTTTGCCCCGTTTTTTATCGCTTCGGGAGCTTTTGTAAAGCTTTTCGCCAAAAAGGAGACCTTTAGCTGTATGGGCGATGTTTTTTTCGGCTTCGGCTTGCTTTTTCTCGGTATGGAGGCTATGTCCGGGGCTTTTTCTTCGGTAAAGGATAATCCTGTCTTTCTTAATATGATAATCTCTGCTTCGGGTAAAATCGGCGGAATTTTAAGCGGTATACTTATGACTGTAATTATACAGAGCTCATCTGCTGCTGTGGGTATACTTCAGGGCCTTGCCGCAGAGGGCCTGGTCAGCCTGGATAATGCCGTATATATAGTTTTAGGGCAGAATATCGGCACGGTAATCACTGTGCTTTTAGCCTCTGTGGGCAGAAGTGTAAAAGCAAAGCAGATAGGCAGGTTACATCTGCTTTTTAATATTATCGGCTGTCTTTTCTTTATCCCCTTGTGTGCGCTTTTACCTGTGGGTGAATGGCTGTCACGGCTCGGAAATCCATCTATGGCGGTGTCGGTTTTTCATATAGTTTTCAATGTGGTCAATACAGTGATACTTTTTCCGTTTTATGATAGGTTTGTCAGAGAAAAAGAAGAACGGTTTTGACTTTTTTCGTGGCGGATACGGGGAGCCAAGCGACCGCACGCGGTCAACAGCGGAACCTTGCGGGGTGCCGCTGTTCCCTGTATACAGGGGCTTGGCTCCCCGTCTGTACCGCTCTGTAAATTTAAAGCACAAAAATACCCGCCGAAAAAGGCGGGTAAAAGCTTCATTTGATTATCAGTCCATCTTTGCCACAGCCTGCATAACCTTATTGGCTACGGGAATGGCGTGGGTGTAGCCGAGACCGCCGTTTTCCAGACAGACCACTATGGCATAGGGTAAATCCTTTTTTACGGAAAAGCCTGTAAACCATGCGTGGCTTCTGCCGTTTGAAACCTCAGCAGAGCCTGTTTTTCCGCACATTTCGAGGCCGGGGAATTTGCTGTCACCGTAGTAGTTTTTCACATTACTGCGCAGGAGCTTTCTGACCTTTTTCGCAGTTTCTTCGCTTAAGGTTATGTTGGAGGAAACAGGGGAGGTGACGGAGGAAAGAAGCTCGGAAGGACTTGAGACAAGATAGGGAGTTATGGCCTGCCCTCCGTTTGCTATAGCGCCCATAAGCATAAGCATCTGACAGGGATTTACGAGAGTGGTATACTGACCGATACCTGCCCAGCCTATGTCGAGTCTGGTACTGCCTGAGAGGCTGAAGGTGCTTTTTACGGTCTTTACCTTGCCAAGAGATATGCTTTTGCCGAAGCCGAGCTTCCTTACGGTTTCGGTCATTTTATCGGCGCCGAGCTCGATAGCAAGCTGGGCAAAAACACTGTTACAGGAAACATTGAGTGCACGCTCGAAGTTAACCTTGCCATGGGTGCCGTTACAGATAACATCACCGTCACCCTTGCCCTTGCCGGTGGTATATTTACCCTTACAGGTAAAGGTTCTGTCATATATGTCGGGGATGTTTTCTATAGCGCAGATGGCCGTTACCACCTTA
Source organism: Clostridia bacterium (assembly GCA_017436375.1). Lineage (GTDB taxonomy): Bacteria > Bacillota > Clostridia > Oscillospirales > Acutalibacteraceae > UBA6857. The sequence continues at coordinate 7,538 of JAFSDF010000072.1, forward strand.
AAGGTAGAGCCGGGAGTAAAAACACCGGTCAGAGCACGGTTGAGATAAATGCCGTCGTATTTACCGCTCTTATCGGTATCAATGTCTGTCGGCTTGTTATAAACATCATAGGTGGGGGCGGATACCATACAGATAACCTCACCCGTTTTGTAGTTATAGACGAGAACTGTTCCCTTGTTGCCGTTCATAGCCTTATAGGCGGCGGCGGAAACATCTGCATCCACTGTGAGCTTTATGTCACAGCCCTCGTCAGAGCTGATGGTTTTATAAATGCCGTCGATAAAGTTATAGCCGATAAGCTCTGCACGGTAAAGAGTCTGTATGCCTGTAGAGATGAAGCCCTGAGAGTCACCGATAATGTGCAGAGTTCCCATACGGGTGCTTTTATCCTCGTGGTAAACTCTTTCGTTTCTGTTGGTGGAGACCAGAGCCTCGCCGTCACGGTCGTAAATGGTACCTGCCACAGTAAGCTCACCGCCTGAGTAAATGTGGTTGTTTGCTCTGTTTGATGCCCAGGTGCCTCCGTTAGCATAAAAGGAGTACAGCATAATGCCGAGTCCCGCAAAGAAAGCAAGGACAAGAAAAACAACTATATAAGTTCTTTTGGTTATAGTACGCAAAATACCGCCTCCTCAGTTAGTTTTATAAATTTTCGGATAGGCTCTGACATCAGCCGCTTTTATGAAGGCAAAGAGTGCCCAGGTGCATATCATACTCGAGCCGCCCTGACTGATAAAGGGCAGAGTAACACCCGTAAGAGGCAGAAGGTCGGTAATTCCGAATATATTAAGACAGGTCTGAAAAAGTATCATAGCCGCCGCAGAGCAGGCTGAAATTGAATAAAAGGTAGAGGGTGCACTTCTCGAGGAAATCATAGCATAAATAGCTATGGAGGCGAAAGCGACTACGATAATTACACCGATGAAAATACCCATTTCCTCGCATATCAGTCCGAATACAAGGTCTGTGGTGCTGGCATAAACATTTCTCAGACAGCCGTTGCCTATACCCACACCGAAAAGTCCTCCGCTGACGGAATAGATAAGCACTCTCGTCTGCTGATATCCTCTGCCGTAAATGTCCTCCCACACATGGCGGTAGGATGCAAATCTTGCGGCTACATGAGGTCGGAAATATATTATCTGCAGGGCCCCCAAAAGTGCAATGGCGCAGATAAAAACGAGAGTTCTCAGGTCACCTGAGCGCATAAAGGAAATAACGATAAAGGTGAAAAAGAATATGAGAGCCGTACCGAAGTCCTTCATCAGGAAAAGCACACCAATACATCCCATAGCAAAAACGATGAACATATAAATGTTTTTTGAGGCAAGAAGCTTATCCAGCGAGGCGGCACCGACGAAAACGAAGGCTATTTTCACGAACTCAGAGGGCTGCAGGGAAAAGCCCGAAAAGGAAAGCCAGTTATAGGCGCCGTTTATCTGACCGACGAAAAGCCTGATGTAAACGAAGGATGCACCGAGGAAAAGCAGTGAGAAAACTGCCAGAGGTGTCCTTATAAACATCACTCTCTTTATGTCCTGCAGATACCACAGAAGTATGTCGTAGACGAGGATACCTGCTATAACGGTAATGAGCTGCTTGAACATACTGTCCTTATTTACGCTTGCTGTCAGACACAGACCGATGCCGCTGAGAAAAAAGGCAATAAACTCTAATTCGAAATTAACCTTTTTTACGAATATTCTCATTACACCTACATAAAACCACTCAAAGGAAATATAAAAGAGCAGCTGCAGGATTATTTTAAAGTACACCTTGCCGTCGCTGAAAACTACGGGAATAAAGGATACGAGCTGAAAGACCGTAAGCATAGTCAGAATGAAGGCGCGGTCCACATATTTATATTTTCGGCGTATCCTGTCACCGCCTGTCATAGTGGAGGCGGCAAGACCTTTTTCTAATCTTTTTTTGCGAGTCATCGTCTGCCTCCTTCATAAAAGAGTCTTTCATCGCCGATGGCGATTACATCACCGCTGAAAAGAAGCTGAGGTGATGTGATAAGCTTACCGTTAAGGTAGGTTCCCTTTTTGCCCGAGCAGTCAGAAACTGCCCAGCCGTCCTCATAAAGGATGAGAAGGGCATGCTTTTTGGCTGCATGACGGGAGGAAAGCTTTATGTCGCACCTTCCCTTGCCTATGGTAACCTCATTACCGCAGAGGATGAAGGCTTCACCTGTATCCTTATTGATGATTTTAGGCTGAGAGGATTTTTTAGGAGCTGTGTGCCTTTCGGGTGCTTCCACAGTGTAGGAGCCGTTTTCCTCCTGACGGCGGTCGATGTCGTAGAGGGGCATATCCTGTCTTACGGGAGCGGGAACGGTATCCTTGCTCTTTTTTCTTCTTTTTCCTGCCTTTTGCACGGGATCATCGGCTACCTCAAATCTCAGACGCACATTACCGAGGGTTATGATGTCACCGTCTGAAACAGTCGCCTTATCCTCTACCTTCACACCGTTTACCTTGATGATGCTTGATGTGTTTTTACGGGATGAGCGGGAAAGTCTTCCTTCGATTTCTGCGAGCTTTTTCCATTTGACATAATTTATATTGTGTATGTACCAGCCGTCGATTCTTCTGGTAAAGACAGCGTGGGTACGGGCCACATTGTCATAGGAAAGAGTGATGTCACAGCTGGCACCTCTGCCGATGGAGGTTTCCCACATATTCAGAGCATATCTTTCACCCTTTATCATATCGATGATGTAGCCGTAGGTCTTTTCCTTCGGGTGACCGAGCCAGAGAGAAAGAATACACTTGATTATTATAATAAGGGTTATGGCAGGAAGAATAAATCGGGATACTGCTGTAATGAACTGCATAACCGTCCTCCTTTAAAAATAATAATACACAATAATGATATTATGCTTTCACTTTTTTGTCAACTTCTTTCGTGAAATAAAATACTGCTGTCACCGTGAAGTGACAGCAGTGAAGCCGGATTTTCAGATCATTGACCTAAACCGAAAATACGAAGGATATAATCGAAAAGGTCTGTGAAGAATTTGATGATCCTTTCAAAGAAGGAAAGCTCGGCATCATTCTCTGCGGGAGCTGTATAGCCCGGGAGAGTTACATCGTTATCTGCAGGAAGCTCATCTGTGGAGAAGTGAAGCAGGACAGTATTACCCAGTGCAGAAACGAAAATGTCGATACCCTTTAGTCTCGAAATGGCATCTCCCGCAAAGGCAGTAAAGTCGGAAAGAGAATTGATATTGAAGTAGTCCGTAAGATAATTGAGCAGATTTGCATAATCTTCTGCCGAAACCTCTGCAAGAAGCAGGTTCATAATTGTGGCAACAGAGGCTGTAGCCAGTATATATTCAGTGCTGAAAATACCGAAATTTTCATCGCCCTCTACATACTGCTGATATAAGAAGATTGCAAGTTCTCTGAAGGATTTTATATCTGTTTCGGGGAAAGTAAGTCTGATCGCCTCAGCGTATTTTTCTAAGCTTTCACCGCCTTCGGAATATTTAACATACATAGGTGTATCTACCAGCTCTGTAAAGCGGGGAATAAGCTTATCGATAATAGCACACAGCTCGGCGTCCTTTTCCTCATCAAGCTTGAGAAGGCTTTTGATTTTGGCGGGCTCGAGATAGCTGTCGAAGGTAACTGTAAGACCGTATCTGGTACATTCGAGTGCATAAGCCCGGAAATCCTTTACGGCGAGCTCATAGCAGTTATCGGAGATGATGCCCTGTTTGCTCGACATATCTACCTCTGTGATATACTCTGTTTTGATTTTTACCTCCTCGCCGAGGGTTACTGTTCTGTAGGGGAGTGGGTAAAGGTTGAGAGAGGAGGTGAGAACGTCATAAACCGTAACACCGTTTTTACCTGTATAGGCCTTGATGTCTTGGGAGTGAGTATGAGCGGTAAAGGCATATTTTATATTATACTGTGCAAAAAGCTCGGGAAGACCGATTTCGCTGTCAACAAATCCGCCCGGATGCAGTATTTCACCGAAAAAGAAATGGTTAAGCAGATTGTGGTGCATCATAGCGATAACCTTTTTGCCGTCTGCCTGAGCCTGCTTTGCCTGCTCTTCTATCCAGGCCTTTCTCTCTTTGTCGATGCCTGACTCACCCTTGCCGGGAAGACAGCTGTCGATAGCTAAAAGTCTGTATTCACTGTCAAGGTCAACCACATAGGAGGCAGAGCTTTTATCTGTAGCAATAGCCTCACCGTAGCCGAAGTCTCTGTAATAGTCTGCGAACTGCTCGGGTGTAACCTTTTTGTAATAGTCGTGGTTGCCGGGGACTACATAGACACGCTTGCCGGCAGCCTCGAGTGCTTTCAGCTCTGCGGTAAGGGCCTCATGCTCCTCAGGACGGCCGCGGTCAGCAAGGTCACCGGGAAGAAGAAGGATTTCACTGTCGCTTTGTTTGAATTTTTCGAAAAATTCCTCGACGATAAGAATGGATTCGATCCAGAGCTGTCCGTTTGAGGGGACATGTGAGTAATCGGCACCTGCATACTTATCGTCGGTGCTGCTTCCGTATTCTAAGTTGTAATGAAGGTCATTTGCCACGGTAATTGTAAGGCCTTGGCTTTCTGCGGCTGAAACGCCTGTAGAAACCAGAGAGAAAATCATAATTACCGAAAGAAGAAGAGAAATTACTTTTTTCATATTTGTATGTCTCCTTTTAAAAATCTTTTAAATGCACTCGACTGCTTTCTTTTCACAGTCAAGACCTTTAACATAGGAATCGAGGAATTTCGCAAAGCCTTCTGCAGTTTCTCCGTCAGGCTCAGCCGTTACACACTCAGCACAAGCGAAAACCTCTCTTTCGAGAAATTCATCGAGAGTCATTTCGGCGCTCTTGAGGGTGTAGAGAGCCAGCAGAGCCATTCCGTAGGGGCCGCCCTCACCGGCTGTCTTCATCACGGAAACGGGAGTACCGAGAGCCGAGGCGGTGTACTTTTGTCCCACACCGGGATAGATGTAGTAGCCGCCGTGGCCGTAAAGCTTATCAGTCTGCACATTTTCATTTTTGAAAAGAAGGTCGAGGCCTATTTTCAGTGAAGCCATGGCCGAGTAAAGCTGAGTACGGAAAAAGTTGCCCAAATTCATTTTACTGTCGGGTGTACGAAGAAAGAGAGGTCTGCCTTCGTCAAGTCCCGTCACGGGCTCGCCCGAGTAGTAATTATAGGAGAGGAGTCCGCCGCAGTCAGCGTCGCCCTCGAGGGATTTTTCGTACATCATATCGAAAATTTTACCCTTTGATATATCCGCACCCAAAGCGAGAGCGAACTCGTGGAAGAGGCTTCCCCAGGCATTTATGTCGCTGGTGCAGTTGTTACAGTGTACCATAGCTACGGGCTTACCTGTGGGAGTGGTTACCATATCAATCTCGGGATAAACCTTGCTCAGATTTTTTTCGAGGACAAGCATAGCAAACACAGAGGTGCCTGCGGAAATGTTGCCTGTTCTTTCCTTAATGGAGTTAGTGGCGGTCATACCCGTACCGGCGTCACCCTCGGCGGGAGCGAAGGGAACACCTGCCTCGAATTCGCCGCTTTCATCGAGTAAAAATGCACCTGTTTCTGTGAGGCAGCCTGCCTTTTCACCTGCTACGAGGACCTTGGGGAGAATGTCACGGAGCTTTTTCGTAAAGCCCTTTTCCACTGTGAGCTTATCGAAGGTCTCCATCATCTTTTCGTCGTAG
>JAFSDF010000073.1 GCA_017436375.1 Clostridia bacterium
AGCCTGTCGGCAACCTCAACAGCCAAAAATCATCTGAAAATACTCGGTTTTCAGGTCGAAGATTTTTTATCGTGAGGATTTTTGGCAGTACAAGACAAAAACGCAGCAAATCCTTGCGGATTTGCGAGTATTTTAACAAAGTAATGGCGGAAATCATCCGATAAAAAACACGGTTCGGATTATTACCGTCACCCTAACCTTACACGGATATAATCGGAACGAAGTGACCTTCCGTTTTGCGTTTTGCATTCTGCATTCTGCATTTTAAAAATCCGAGTCCTCATCAGTCAGATATTCAGCATTTACATAGGGCAGAACTACAGTGAAATCCGTATGCTCGGGGATGCTCTTTGCCGAAATGGAGCCTCCGTGAAGCTCTGTAATCTGCTTGGAAATGGCGAGGCCGAGGCCTGAGCCGCCCGAATAGGAATTACGGGAGGAGTCCATACGGTAAAATTTTTCAAAAAGGCGGTCAAGCTTTTCCTTGGGTATTTCGTCGCAGTGATTGCGGAATTTGATTATAACACGGTTCCTTCTTATTCTGGCACCGATTTTTATGGCTGTGTCCTCGTAGGAATAGTTTACGGCATTTTTCAGCAGATTGTCGAAAACCCTCGCTATTTTATCCGCATCTGCAAGCATAATGATATGCTCGGGAATGTCAAACTGTACCGTGAGATTTTTTTCCGAGAGCATGGGATAAAACTCGTCAGCCATCTGCTCGAGCATCATATTAAGGTCGATGCGGTTTCTCTCGAGAGTTACGGTATTTATGTTGAAGCGGGTGATTTCAAAAAATTCATTGATAAGCTGCTCGAGACGGTATGCCTTGTCCAGTGAAATACCCACAAATTTCGTTCTCTGCTCTGCTGTCAGCTCACGGCTTTCGTCTAAAAGGGTGAGATAGCCTATGACGCTTGTCAGCGGTGTTTTGAGGTCATGAGCGAGATACATAACCAGATCGTCCTTTTTCTTCTCCGCTTCGATAGCCTTTCTGCGGTTTTCCACCACCCGGAGATGAATGTCGCTGAGCTTTAGCTCTACCTCTGAGAAGCTTTTCGGAAAGGATAAAATCTGTCCGTCCTCCTTTACGAAGGCATTCATGCTTTTATATACTCTGCCGAAGTTTATGAGAGTGGAGAAGGAATAAATAACGCTGTTCAGAATGAAAACGACAGCGAAGGCGGGGAAAAGAAGGATATAGCTATTTCGGAAAATATAGTCCGCCCACTGCGAATTCAGCAGAGCATCGAGAAAGTTATAAACGCTCTGAGCAAAATCCGGTGTCTGTCGGGTGTAAAGATAGCAGATTATGTAAAACAGCGTTATTACTGCAAAGCAGATAAGGTTCCATTTAAAAAAGGACAGCAGAATCAGCTTTATTACGCTGTCTGCTCCTTTTTTTCGGGCTTGTCTTTTAATCGGGCTTTTCAATTTTGTATCCAACTCCCCATACGGTTTTTATAAACTTGGGATTGCGAGGCTTTTCCTTCAGCTTTTCTCTTATCCTTCTTATATGTACCATAACTGTATTGTTGCTGTCAAGATAATCCTCACCCCACACCTTTTCAAAAATATCCTTGGTGGAAACTACCTTGCCTGAATTTTCCATAAGCAGGCGGAGAATGCCGAACTCGGTAGGAGTCAGAGTGATTTCCTCTCCGTAAAGGGTACAGGAGTGGGTGGAAATATTGATTTCCAGACCGGAAATTTCTACAGTGTCCATCCTTTCCGAGTAGTCATTGTACTGGGTGAAGCGCCTGAGCTGTGCCTTTATTCTTGCTGTCAGCTCGAGAGGGTTGAAGGGCTTGGTGACATAGTCGTCGGCTCCGAGAGAAAGGCCGGAGATTCTGTCGGTAAAGTCTGTTTTTGCCGTAAGCATAATAATGGGATAGGTGTGATTTTTTCTTATTTCACGGCACAGGGTAAAGCCGTCTGTACCGCCCAGCATTACATCCAGCACGGCCAGGTCAAAGGTCTCACTTCTGATTAAACCGAGGGCAGTTTCACCGTCAAAGGCCTTTACCGTCTCGTAGCCCTCATTCTGCAGGTATACACCGACCAGCTCGGCTATTTCCTTTTCGTCGTCTACTATAAGTATTTTCATTTATGCATCCTCTTTATTTTTTATAAGTTTAATTGTTGCAGTGCCATTATCTGGATTATACCATATTTTTCGTGTTTTGGAATATCTTATTTCTTAAGATTATCTTAAGTTTTACCGTGAGAATATATTTAATAAAAAATAATAGGCCAATGTCTTTATTTTTTGGCGAAGATATATTATTATATATATTGAGTAAATATACAACTTCTGAGGAAGGTGAAGGTTATGGAAAAAATTCTTATAGTAGACGATGAAATCGCCATTGCGGAGCTTATCTCTGATTCTCTCGAGGATGAGGGCTTCGAAACGGTAATAAAAACAGACGGCAGGAGCGCTTATGAATATATCAATGAGCATAAGGACGAGCTTTCCCTTATTACTCTTGATATTATGATGCCTGAAATTTCCGGTGTTGACCTGTGCAAATTCATCAGGAACAGTGTGGAATGTCCGATTATTTTCGTTTCTGCCAAGGGTAAAACTCTCGATAAGGTTCTCGGACTGGAAATCGGTGCGGATGACTATATCGCCAAGCCCTTTGTGGTAGAGGAGTTTGTGGCCAGAGTAAAGGCACACCTGAGAAGAGAGCAGAGACACGCCCGTCCGGATATGGACGGTGTGATTAAGGTGGGTGAAATCGAGCTTAACACATCCTCTCTGACAGCAACCAAAAACGGTAAAAGCATATCTCTTTCCACCCGTGAATTTCAGCTGCTGCAGTATCTTATGGAGAATGCGGGAAAGGTTCTTACCCGTGAGCAGATTTTCGCCCATGTTTGGGATACGGAATTCGGTGACATAGGTACGGTAGCGGTAAATATCAAGAGCGTAAGAGATAAAATCGATCCCGACAATGAGTACATAAAAACCGTCTGGGGTGTAGGCTACAAATTCGTAAAGGTTGTCAGATAAAAGATGAAGGAAAAGCAAAGCAGAAAAGATAATATTATTATCGTTTTTATTCTTATTATCCTTCTGATGATTTTCGGTTATCTCTATAATGCTTCGGTAAAGGCAACTCTTTCGGATGCTGCAGGTCAGGCTAAAGGCGTGCTTTACGAGTATAATAACGAGATAATAGCCAAGCTTATAGCGCAGGACAGTATCGACAGCTGGAATGAGATTGTCAACGGATATGATGAGATTATTGTCACCGTCGAGGACAGTCAGAATAATGAAATAGCCAAAAGCAAGGAAAACACATTTACAGCTCTTGATGTAAAGGTGCAGACGCCCTTTGAATATAAAGGAAACGCATATCTGATCATTTCCTCCGTTTATCTGCTGGAAAACTATGTGGCGGATGTCAGGGCCAAAACTGAATTTATGCTTATAGAGATGCTTATTTTTGTTTCGGCACTGGCACTGATGATTTTCACTACCTATACCTTGTTTCTTCGTCCCTTCAGAAAGCTTTACAGAGCTATAGAGGAATATGATAAGACAGGTGAATTTGAGAAAAAGAAAATCAAGGGCTATGCAGGTAAGGTTTACCGCCGCTTTGTGTCAATGACAGAAAATCTCGAAGCCAATCAGCGTAATCAGAGACGAATAATTGCCTCTATTTCTCACGATATAAAAACTCCGCTGACATCCATTATGGGCTACGCGGAGAGATTGCAGAAGGACGGTATTTCCAAAGAAAGAAGCGCCCGCTATCTCAGTACTGTTTACGAAAAAAGTCTGGAAATAAAAGAGCTGGTAAATGAGTTTGACGAATACCTGAGCCTTGATCAGAAACAGCATACCTCGAGGACGGTTTACCCGGCTGACAGGAT
>JAFSDF010000074.1 GCA_017436375.1 Clostridia bacterium
GGATGGGGAATACGGGAAACGGAAATGCTGTCGATGGGCATTAGTGCGGAAATGCCTGCACCGATATCGCAGAAAACTCCGAAAGGCTCCATGTGTGTTACCGTGGCATCTATAATACAGCCGGGGGTAAGGGTGGAAATATAATCTCTCATATATTCCTGCTGTACCTTTTTGCGTGAAAGAAGGGCAAGGGTTTCACCTTTTTCATTTACGGTGAAGTCGGTGATTTTGCACAGCACGGGTTTATTTACCCGTGAAATAATGGCTATATCTCTTACGGAGCCGTCATCGATGCCGATGGCACCCTCGTCACGGGGAATAAAGCCCTTCATCGGCCCTAAGTCAACATAGAGATTGTGTTCATTGTCGCATACGGTGGCTCTGCATTCGATGGTTTTACCGCTGTAATATGCCTCCTTTATTGAGGCGGCGGAAAGCAGAGCGTTTTTGTTTTCCTGGGTGTGAATAAGCGTGTTTTCAGGATAAAATTTTTTCATTTTTAAAACCCTTTCGTTTTTAATATTAAATTATATGCATAATTTTTTATCATTATTTGCTTTAGTTGCAGGATAATCATTGATATTTCACTTTCGTTTGTGGTATACTGAATTAATAATAGTTTCAAGGAGGCAGCCTTATGGATATAAGAGTAGGCGATGAGCTGGTTATGAAAAAAAACCATCCCTGCGGGAATAACAGCTTCAGGGTTATACGCTCCGGTATGGATTTCAAGCTCGAATGTATGGGCTGCGGACATGTGGTGATGGTGCCCCGTGTCAAGGCTGAAAAAAACATAAAAAAAGTAATCCGCGACGGCGAGGCTCTTTAGTATTTTCCTTCAGCGAGAGATACTGTATTTAAAGGAGCTTAACCGTGACAGAGAAATTCAACGATAAAATCGAAAACATAAAAAAACGCTGTGATGAGCTTTATGCCTTCTTTGCCCGTGAGGACAGCACGAAGGATATGAACGAATATAATGAGCTTTCTAAGGAGTTTTCTTCCCTTTCTCCCATACTTAAGGTAATTAAAGAATATGAGGAGTGTATCAGAGAAAAGGAAGGTGCTGAAGGCTTTTTAGCCGAAGCGAGAGAGCTCGGCGGTGATTATTATGAAATGGCGAGAGAGGAGCTTGAGACTCTCAGCGAAAAAGAGCAGAGTCTGATCAAGGAGCTCGAGACAATGCTGATTCCTCCCGATCCGAGAGATGAAAAGAATGCCGTTATCGAAATCAGAAGCGGTACGGGCGGTAAAGAGGCAGAGCTTTTCGTTTACGACCTTTACAGGATGTATACCATGTATGCCCAGAGATGCGGCTTTGAGACGGACACGGTTTACGGCACTCTGACGGAGCTCGGAGGCTTTAAGGAGGTTGTCTTTACCGTATCGGGCAAGGGAGCCTTCGGCAGATATAAATTTGAAAAGGGTGCCCACCGTGTACAGCGTGTACCCGAGACGGAGGCAAACGGCAAAAAGCAGACCTCTGCGGTAACTGTAGCCGTTTTCCCCGAGGCGGAGGAAGTGGATTTTGAAATCAATCCGTCTGACCTGCAGATTGACACCTACCGTGCCAGCGGTGCAGGTGGTCAGCATGTAAACAAGACTGAATCAGCTATCAGAATAACTCACATCCCTACAGGCACCGTAGTAGAGTGTCAGGATGAGAGAAGTCAGCATAAAAATAAGGATAAGGCTCTCAGGGTTCTGCGTTCACGGCTTTTACAGAGCGAAAAGCAGAAGCAGAAGGACAGTCTCGACTCCGACAGAAAAACTCAGGTGGGAAGCGGAGACCGCAGCGAGAGAATAAGAACCTATAACTATCATCAGAACAGGGTCAGCGACCATATTTCGGGAAAAACCTACTTTTCACTCAGAGAAATACTTAACGGAGATATGGATGAGCTGATAGATAATCTCACGGCTTACTGCAAGGCCGAACAGACAGAGGTATAATAATTATATGGAAACACAGATATTCAGGGCTGTATCGGAAAAGGACAGCTCTATTGACGAAGCGGCAAGAATACTCAGGGAGGGCGGTATAGTTGCCATTCCTACGGAAACCGTCTACGGACTGGCAGGTAATGCTCTCGACGGAGATGTTACGGATAAAATTTACGCCGCCAAGGGCAGACCGTCGGACAATCCGCTCATCGTTCATATAAGTGACATTTCACAGTGGGCGCCTTTGGTAAAGGAAATACCCGAAAGTGCTCTTGCTCTTGCTGATAAGTATTGGCCGGGACCTCTTACGGTTATACTTCCGAAAAGTGAAATTGTTCCCGAAAAGGTAAGCGGCGGACTTTCCACCGTGGCCGTCAGAATGCCCTCGGATAAAATAGCCAGAGCAATTATCGAAAAATCGGGTGTACCCCTCGCGGCTCCCTCAGCAAATACCTCGGGCAAGCCCAGTCCCACCTCAGCCAAATATGTTATAGAGGATTTAATGGGCAAGGTCGATGCCATAGTCGATGCGGGAAACTGCAGTGTAGGAGTGGAATCCACGGTTATTTCTCTCTGTGAGACACCGCCGAGACTTCTCCGTCCCGGTGGAATTACTGCGGAAATGCTCACTGAGGTTTTAGGCGAGATAGCCATTGACGATGCTGTTTTCAATAAGCTTGCCGAGGGAGAAAGGGCGGCCTCGCCCGGAATGAAATATAAGCATTACTCTCCCGATGCACAGGTAGTTATAGTAAAGGGCTCCTTTGAGGGCTATAAAAAATTCATCGAAAAAAACAGGACGGAAAAAACCGTCGCTCTCTGCTTCGAGGGTGAGGAAAAGGACCTTTGTGTAAAATGTGTTACATACGGCAAAAAAAATGATCCCTCAGGTCAGGCGAAAAATATTTTTGACGCTCTGCGCAGGGTGGATGAGCTCGGTGCGGACAAGGTCTTTGCCCGCTATCCCGAAACTGACGGAGTAGGCCTTGCTGTTTTCAACAGGCTTGTCCGTGCGGCGGCATTCAATATAATCGAGGTATAAGAAATGACAGTATACGGTCTTACGGGAAAAACGGGAGCAGGTAAAAGCACCGTTGCCGCCTTCCTTAAGGAGAAGGGCTTCTATATTATCGACGGTGATGTTATCGCCCGTCATATTACCGATAAGGGAAAGCCTGCCTTAAAGGCTCTTTCCGATTATTTCGGTGAGGATATAATAAGAGCTGACGGCACTCTTGACCGACGGCTTTTAGCCTCCCGCGCCTTTGCTTCGCCCGTAAACACCGATATGCTCAACTGCATAACTCACCCTATTATCACAGAGGAGTTTGAGCAGGAAATAAAAAAAGCAGAAGCAGAAGGCTATGATAAGGCTGTTATCGATGCGGCGGCCCTGCTGGAAAGCGAGTGCAAAAAGCTTTGCAGTCAGATTATAGTAGTCTTCGCCCCCGAGGAAATGCGTTTAAAGCGTATTTTAAGCCGTGACGGTATAACTGAGGGGGAAGCGAAAAGGAGAATGAGTGCGCAGAAAAGTGATGAATATTACTTCTCTCAGGCCGATATAATAGTAAAGTCTTTTCCGCCCCATAATATAGAGGAGCAGTTAGAAAGTATTCTTGATGAAAGGAAACCGCAGCTTGAAATCAAAGGTAATTATGATTAAAAAAAGAATACCGAGGCTTTTCAGTGCTGTGCTGGCTTTTTTGTCGGTGCTGACGGTTATATTTTTCGGCTCCCTGTCAATACTTAAGACATTATATCCTATGAAATA
>JAFSDF010000075.1 GCA_017436375.1 Clostridia bacterium
ATTAAGACAAAGCTCTGTAAGCTGATTTACGAAAAAATCGTTATATTCCTCTGTGCCGTAGGTCTTTTCGTGTCTGTCCCAGGGGGAGAGATAGATGCCCAGCTTCAGCCCGTATTTTTTACAGCTTTCGGAAAGCATTTTAACTATATCCTTGCCGAAGGGGGTATTCATAACATTATGGTCGGTGTACTTGGTGTCGAAAAGACAGAAGCCGTCGTGGTGCTTGGCTGTTATGATAATACCCTTGCTTCCCGTAGCCTTGAGAACGCGGCACCACTGATCCGTGTCGAGCTTTTTCGGGTTGAAGCGTGATATATCCTCTTTTCCGTCGCCCCATTCTCTGCCGTTCATCGTGTTTACACCGAAGTGGATAAAGTTATAGTATTCCATCTTCATAAATTCCAGCTGTCGGGGAGAGGGGGTGACGCTTATGTAACGCTTGGTTTCTTCTGTGTCAATGGGCTGTGAGTTGTTTGATATACACCAGCCCTCGTTTACTGTATTGTTCATAGGGAATAGTGACTGACCTTTCTTTTGAGTTTCAGCCTGTAATGACTGCTGAAGTGATTTAATAGTATCATAAAAGTGCGGACTTTTCAATAAATCAGAGAAAAAAGATATTCTGTTTTACATATATAGTAAGGGCTGTGCCAATCGGCACAGCCCTCTGAATTATTTAATGCGTTAATTAGAACTTAAAGAGGTTTTTGAACCACTCGATGATTCTCTGGAAGAATGCCCTGATCTTACCGAAGAAGCCGGTATCTTCCTTTTCGTTCCAGTCGTGACCGCAAACATCGCAAACCTTGTTACCGTCAGCATCGGGATGACCTGTAGCGGGAACGTCTCTTGTTTCAGCCTTGCCGCAAACGCAGGTGCGTGTTTCTACACCCTTTGCATCGCAGGTGGGAGCAGTTGTTACTGTCCATGCAGTCCAGCTTACATGGCCTGTGGCAGCTACATCACGAGTTTCGGGAGCACCGCAAACAGTGCAGGAGCGGGTTTCTACGCCCTTTGCTTCACATGTGGGAGCGGTGGTAACTGACCATGCGCCCATTGAGTGTCCCTTAGCTTTGATTGTATTGCCACCAGATACTACATAACCGCATTCAGCGCACTTAACTGCATCCTCTACGCCGGCTTCTGTGCAGGTTGCAGCCTTGCCGGGAACGGTGTAGGTTTCGAGATCTGCTGCTGTGTGATCCTGATCGCACTTAGCGAAGAAGGGAAGAACGCCTGCCTCCTTAACGAGGTTGAGAGCGGCAGGAACGAGGTCTGCCTTGAGAGCGTTAAGGCTGTCCATATTGTTGGAAGCGATAACTGCATCGTTTTCAGCACCTGTGAAGTATTCCTGTACGGTTACTTCTGTGAACTTGCCTGTTGCATAGTTGTCAACATAAAGCTCTGACTTGACTGTGTCGGGGAAGAATGCATCTACGATGTGCTCGGATGCCATAATGAGTGCTTCTGTTACGGAAACATCAGCGGCTACATCTTCAGTCTTTTCCTTGGTTTCAAAGAGACGAAGGAAGCCTTCGAGGTCACCCTCAAGACCGTCGTCAAAGAGGAAGCCCATTACTTTATTGCCGTCAAATGAATATTCTTCATTTGCGCAGTTGGAGGCGAGTGAGCCGAGAGGAAGGATAGCGTTAGCTACCTTAGAGATAGCATCGATAGTGTCAGCAGGCTTTTCATCACATACGAGGATGATGCCGTTTGCCAGCTCATAAACTCTGTCTACGAGACCGGCGAGAGTTGCCTTCCAGTCAGCGCCCTTGGCTACCTTAAGCTCGAATGCTACTGTGGGCATTTCAATGCCTGTTTCTGCTGCAAGAGCGTCGAGTGCTTCGTTAGCGATGGAGTTAACGAGTGCTACACCTTCTACAGCTGCTTCGTAAATGAGGTCAACAGCCTTGGTCATAATGATGTCCTTACCTGCGCCGTCTGCTACTGCCTTAGCATCAGTCTCGGCGGGAACGGTAAGAGCGAAGTCTATGCCTGCATCAGCGAATGCCTTGTTGAGTGCGGGTACACATTCTGCGATAGCATAGTCAGCAGCTGCTACTGCCATAGCATCGAGGTTTGTAAGGTCGCCGATAAGAGCGTGAATTTCAGCGATGAGAGCGTTTGAGCCGTCATCGATAAGGTCGAGACCGAGGGTGATAACTGATACCCAGAGAGCCTCTACTGATGAGAAGTCAATCTTGTAAAGGAGCTCAGTGTCAAAGTTAGCGAGGATAGCATCGATGTCGATACCGATCTGACCTGCGAGGTCTTTATATTCTTCGTTATTGATAACCTCTTCTGCGGCAGCCATCATATCGTTGGCTGTAGCACAAACCTTTTCGAGGTTGTCTGTGAAGTTAGTGTTGTCACCGTCTGTGAGAGCAAGCTTCTGCATACCTGCATCGCTTACGAGCATATCAACGAGACCGTAGAGAATGTGGTTAGCCTGACCTACAACACCGTTATAAGCATCATAGTTGCCTGCGAAATCGAGAAGGTCAGCGTCGATGGCGAAATCTGTGTCGATGAAGTCGAGGAGAGCCTTTGCATCGTCGATGTTAAGGCTGCCGGAGAGACCGTCAACTACTACTGTAACCACGGGATCTGCATCGATCATTGAGGAGATTACTGATTTAGCTGCTGTGTCTGCAAAGGACTGTGCGAAACTTGCGAGCTTACCGCCGAGCTTGACTGTAGCATCTGAAAGAACAACCTCACAGATGAATTCATCCTCTGTAGCATAGCCTCTGTAGGAGATCACTACATCGACAGCTTCTACAGTTACGAGAGAAGGATCCATACCCATACCGGTAAGAGCACCTTCAGCTGCTGTCTTGGCTGCCTTAGCTGCCTCTGCTTCTACATAAGCTTCGATTTCTGCGAAGCTGAGCTCGAGCTTGGAAATGATTTCTTCGCCCTGTGCTACTGTGATACCGAAGGAATCAGCGAGAGCCTTTGCGTTGGCCTCTGTCATAAGAGCTGCATATTCTTCTGTTACAGCTTCACCTGCAAATTCGATGTCAACCATTTCAGCCATAAGAGCCTGGTTCTTTGCAGTAGCGTAGAGATTGATAGCGAGATTATCCTTTGAGGTAGGTCTGTAAACCTGTACTTCTTCATCGCAGTTTACACCTGTGTAGATTGTAGCCGTGGGAGGCTCGAAGTTGATGTCAAGAGCATCTGTCCAGGTGAGAGTCTTAGCTGTTGCGGCACCGCCTGCAACTGTTACTTCATAGTAAGCATCGCCGTCCTTGAAGTATACCTTGCCGCCTGAGATTTCTTCCAGGAGAGCGAGGTCCTTATAGGTATCTGCGAAAGCGGCGGGAACCTCTGCGTCAGCGCCTACTGCGGCAACCTGACCGAGTGTAGTCTTAAGAAGTGTACGGACAACTGTGTCGAGAAGGAAATTGTAGTAGGTGTCGAGCTTAAACTGATTGTCGCTCTGTGTAAGCTCTACGAAATCCTTAACGAGAGTGTAGATGTCGTTTGTGCGAAGATCGTAGGTTTCAAGCTCTGCGATACCGTCAGCAGAAAGGATGCCGTTTGCTTCGCAAAGTCCCACGAACCAGCCGAGGATACCGTTATTGAGAGTATCGTCGAAGGCTTCGCCTTCGGGGATGGTGTAGTTCATCTGGTCAGCAACCCACTTTGTGAACTTGGTCTGGATGTCGTTGCCAACGAGATAATTAACATAGAAGTCATAAATTGCCTGCTCGTCAGCATTTGCTGAGCCGTTAAGTGTTTCGATGTATTCGCCTACCTTACCGTAGTCAAATACTTCCTCGTCCCAACGGAAAACCTTGCCGAAGGTTTCGCTGTTAGCGGCCATAAACTCAAATACGCCGTCGATGAAGCCGAGAGCTGAGCCGGCTTCGGCACGGGTGATGAGTGCTGTGGCATCGAGATTAGCGAAGTCGCCGCCGAGCTCTGCGAGGTAATCCTTATAAGCGATTACGCTGTCAAGAGAAGCGATTTCGGGAATCTGGTCAGCGATGATGTTGCCGAGAGCATCTTTACCGAGGAAGGCTTCAAATTCTTCAAAGCCGCCGTTAGCGATAACGCCTGCAACGATGTCATCCTGAATTGCTTCAGAATATTTGGCGATTTCTCTGTCTACCCAGTCAAGGATAACAGAAGCGGTCTGTTCAGCGCTCATACTGTCAATGTAAGCTTCGTCGTCAGCGGCTACTGCAGCTCTGTCGTAAACAGGCTCAGCCGCAAAAGCTGCGAAAGGCATTACACCAAAAAGCATAACAACTGAAAGAATGATTGCCAGTGTTTTTTTCATAGTAATAATCCTCCTTTTATAATGGTACCCGTCTGTGTCACTGTTCACAGACTTGTCATATTTATTATACTTCCCGCAGTAAAACAAAACAAGTAACAAAAGCGGGCATATTGTCAATCAAAGACAAAAATACCCCTTTTGTTACTTGAATTTTGTTACATTTTTCTAATTTATTTAATTGAAGAATTCGCTTGCCATTTCCGTAATTCTGCGCATATTTTTCATATAGGTGGTTTTATCGTAATTGAGCAGATCGAAGTATAGGGTGGCAACGCCTCCATTAAGGAAGAACTCGAATTTTTCTTTATTCTCATTAAAGAATTTCTCACCCCAGCGCTCGATCATCTTTTTTTCGTATCTCGGCCAGAGTATCCTGTTTGCTTCGACGGCGAATTCCCAGTAAATATGCTTTCCCGTAAAGCCCTTCAGCAGAGCAATATCGGTTCTGGTCAGAATCAGAGAGCTTTCACTGAAGCTTTTTCCGTCCTTTACATCCAGCAGTACACCGAGCTGTTCATCGAGTCTGTTAACGATGTAATTTCTCGTTTTATTGACAAGATCCTCCAGATCCGCATAGTAAATGTAAAAGCTTGCTCTGGAAACTCCTGCCTTTTCACACAGGGCAGAAACGGAAATCTTTTCTTTTTCATTTTCAGCGAGCATGGCCAATGTCACTCTCAGCTTTTCTTCAACACTTGCCGGCATAGAGACCTCCTGACAGCTCATCGTAATTAATCAGCTTTTTACATAATTTGATATAATCGGGGTTATGCTCTCTTCCTTCGAGCACATCACGGACATAAACTCCTATCATAGCGACGGTAATGAAACGCAGACGGAAAAGAAACTCCTCATTACAGTGTGAAAAAATACGGGAAACCAGCTCCTGAGAGCAGCGGAGCATAGACTCAAAGAAATAGCGGCTGCCGTTTTCACTGGAGATAAGAAGGATGTATTTTTCCTGGGTATTGAATATTTTAAGAACCTCGTCGAAATAATCCTGCTCACTGCGGGCCGTCATTATCAGTCCGGCACATTCCTCGATGATGCAGTATGCGAGCTTATCTGATACTTTATGATGCATATCAAAAATATCCACATAATGGCGGTAGAAGGTAGTGCGGCTTATTTCTGCCTTACGGATAATATCCGACACAGTGATCTTGCTGTAGTGGGTGGTTTCCAGCAGATCAAAATAAGCTTTTTCGATTTTTAACTTGGCACTCTGCCTTTTCATTAGCACTATGCTCCCTTAATAATTTTTAATACATTAATTTTTTTAAAACATCTTGAATAACATTTTAATACTTAGTGTTGTAATATTCAATAGCGGTTAGACAATTTTGGTTTTATTGTAACTGTAAAATGACACCGCCTTTTCAGTGTGACGGTGTCATTTTTCTTGTTTTTCAGCTGTTAAAGCTGTATTTTGTTTTATAAGCTCAGAATATTTTTGAAATAATCCTTCTTAATGCCGACGGTTATGATTTCGAAGGGCTCAAAAGCTATTGTGTCCGTTTCTCCGATGACATCCTCCAGCAGGTTAAGAAGTCTGACCTTTTCCTTTAATCTGAGGGTGCCTCTTTTTCCGTTCTGCTCGGAGAGGCGCAGAATGACACTGCCTTTGTCCTCGCTCATTTTCATAGCCTGCAGATAGAGACCTCCGAAGGTGAGTTCACAGGATACATCTGACTTTATGAGGGGAATATTGTATTCAAAGGCGATGTTATTTATTTCGGCTTTAACGAAATCGTCACCGTGAGGATAAATCATATAGCAGAATTCGTGGTGTCCCAGATCACTCGTCACATCGGGACGGACCGTAGCACGAAGGAGACTGAGGCTCATAGAGCTTTCGAGTAGTCCTACACCGTACTTTGAGTCATTGATGAGGGCGATGCCGCCGTCGGTTTCGGCCATATCCACCCATTTGTGATGGCAGACCTCAAAGCGTGCCTGCTGCCAGGTGGTATTTCTGTGCGTTTCTCTTTCGATAAAGCCTGCACTTGTGTCGCATACAGCCTTTCTCGTCAGCACATTACAGTCGAACTGTGCCTTGGCAAGAATATGTCTTTCATTCCAGTCTACGGCATTTTCGACCTCGATGCCTCTCGACCGACGGAAGACGCGGATGATTCTTTTCCAGGTGCTTTTTTCCGTGGCAAGAGTACAGGCAAAGGATGCAACCTCTGAGTTTTTCTCAATTGCTTCCAAAGGTGAAACCACCTTGATCTCTACTTCACGGTCTGTGTAGTTGGGGAGTATATCCCATGCATCGTATACACCGGGATTGTCTCTGTAAAGCTTCAGCTTATTGAATTCTCCCTTAACCCATTCCCTGTCAAGCTCTCTGTCATAAAGGCTTGTGATGCTTCCGTCGGGGCTGAAGGTAATTTCATAGTAGGGGGTAATGATCTTATCACCGACTGTGAGCCATTCACCGCTGTATTCCCCGTTTGTGATTTCACCGCAGGAAAGAGGGGGAAGACAGGGGATTACCCATCTGCCTGCTTTTCCGTAACGGATACTGTCTCCGGCCTCATCGGGTATAAAGGTAAGGTGAGAGCGGGGAAAGCTGAGTGAATTGAAATATTTTTCGCCCGTGCCGATGATTTTATCCAGTCTCTGACCGATTTCCTCATAGTCAGCCACGGCATCACGGTAAACGGGTGTTATATGACTTCCGGGAAGGATGTCGTGGAACTGGTTAATGAGCAGCTTTTTGTAAATTTCACGGATCTCCCCGTGAGGATATTCCTCGCCCTTTAAGTGACGGAGAGTTGAAAGGATTTCCGCTTCACGCAGCTTATATTCGAGCTGACGGTTATACCTTTTCATTTTTGATTTTGTGGTGAAGGTACCGCGGTGCATTTCAAGATAGAGCTCACCGTCCCATTTGGCGAGGCTTTTATTGTCCTTCAGATTTTTCTCGAGAAATTCCTGTCCGCCGATATGCTCGGTTTTAGGCATAACGGACAGCTTATCAAAGCGGTGCATAAGCTCTATCATTTCTTCGGTGCAGCCGCTTCCGCCGTCACCGTAGCCGAACATAGACATAGTCTGTCCGCCCTGATTTTTATCCTGATAGGCTTCCCAGTTTTCCTGGATCTGTGAGGGCATATTCCAGGTTATGAAATGTGTCGGAGGTACGCAGGCATAAACCTCACTGCCGTCGATGCCCTTCCATATAAAGTTATTATGGGGGAATCGGTTAGTGTCGTTCCAGGTTGACATCTTGTTTGAAACGAAGTAGTCCACACCGCTTTTTTTCAGTATCTGGGGTAAAATCCAGCTGTTGCCGAAAACATCGGGGAGCCAGCAGTTTTTAACTGTCTTACCGAATTTTTCACGGAAATAGTGCTGACCGTACATAAACTGACGGATAAGGCTTTCAGCTGAGGGGATGTTACAGTCAGGCTCCACATACATAGCACCTACGGGCTCGAACTGTCCGCTTGCGACCTTTTCCTTTAACTCCTCAAAGACATCAGGATAGTACTTTTCGAGCATTTCATAGGTGTAGGCCTGAGTATGAGTGTACTTGAAATCGGGGTATCTGTCCATCAGACGAAGCTGAATGAGCACGGTACGGAGATTTTTCTGTACCGAATGAATTCTTCTCCAATAGTATGCTATATCGAGATGTGAGTGAGCAATAAGAGCAACATCGCCGCTTCCCTTGTAGTCATCGTTTGCATAGATCACATCGTCTACATGTTTTTTTGCTCTTGCCACATCCTCGTTTTTCAGCTCATCAAAGTCGATAAGGTTAAGAGCGTTATTGATTTCACGGTTAAGGAAGGCACGGTAATCCTCATTGAAAAGCTCACTTTTGGCTATATCGAGGAGAAGCTCCAGATCATATACCAGGTCAAGGACCGTATGATTGACCGTAGCGAGATAAGCACCCTCAAAAATCTGACGGCAGCCCCGCACGGAGAGGGATTCGGGGTTACGCTCATCGTCGGGCTTTGAGCGGTTATAGCCCTCCATCTCAAAGCGAAGAACCTCTGAGTCAATATAGGGAGCCAGGAGAATTCTGTCACGGTTAGGGTCTACACCGCCTACATATCTGCCGTTTACCTTGATGATGATTTCAGCGGCAGTTTTGAGTGAAAACCACAGCTCTTTGTCTCTGAGGTGCTCGGGTACGGTAACCTCGGCCTCGAAAAATGCAGTGCCGTCGGGAGTGAAATACATATCTCCCTTACGGAGCTTTCTCCATCCCTCGGGATAAAAGTCGTACTGCATTTCCGCCACTTGACGGGCATCACGGACCATAAGGCTTTCTATTTCATATTTTTCTTCATATATGTATCTTTTCAGCCATCCGAAGCGTAAATCTGTCCATTCCTCGGGCCGCATACTTCTTCTTACTACTTTAATGTGTGCCATATTTTACTTCACCGCCTTAGTCCTTATCCCAGAAGAAGGGCTTTTTCTTCTGAGCTGTGATTTTTACGCTTTCACGCATATCGCGCAATATTTCGCCTTCAATCCACGCTATACACCGCTCGACGATAAGACATTTAGAGCATTCACCCTGTAAAAGAACAGTCAGAGCTCCGTTATCATAGGAAATAAAATCTATTTCACCGCCGTCACCCTGCAGCTTTGGCTTAATGATATTTTCTATATAATCTTTCATAAGCATAACCTCTCACCTTTTGTGTTAAGGTAATTTTATACTAAAAATTTAACGGTGTCAATAATGAATCAAAGTATTTACAGTACAGGTAATTACTGCCTGACGATAAAAACACGGCAATGTTTTGCAGACAAAAATAAAAATTCGACAAGCCATAGCCTGTCGAATTTTGGTGCGAGTTAACAATTCATATCCGAACCTATTGATTCGTTCTTGTAAGGGCGCACTTACTCACCACCTCGTCGTCACAAGCTCCGTATCACTTGTTTCCGCATAACTGCGAAAACCCATTCACTTCACTGTTCCTCCTCTCCCCAAAAAGTCTATGACTTTTCGGGGACCCCTTGTGTGGTGCAGTGCACTCTCCGAGGGTACAGACAATAATCCTATATGAAGGTATATTGAAAAAGTTCATATTTTTATGCTAAAATAATTGCAATTAATTCCAACCTTTTCAAATCTTTCGTGTCTATATAAGTGAAAGCAGCTTTC
>JAFSDF010000007.1 GCA_017436375.1 Clostridia bacterium
AGATGATGGAGTCTATGGGAATTACTGAGGAGGATGTGGACTCCATCAGCGAGCAGTTTTCCAGTATGTTTCCTGATGCGGATGAGGACGGAGGCTTTGAGGCAGGCGGCTCACCGACTATGCCCTTTATGCAGAGCCTTTTCGGAGATCTGGCAAACAGCCTTACCGTTAAAAATGAGGGCGGAGATAATCTGCCTAAAACAGCAGCTGCACCCGCGGAACAGAAGAGCGCAGGTAAAAGGAGAAACAGACAGAAGGAAAAGAAGCGTAAGTTCCTTTCGCTCTACTGTACAGACCTTACGGAAAAAGCGAGGAGCGGTAAAATCGACAATATCATCGGCAGAGATAAGGAGCTTGAAAGAGTGGTACAGATTCTCTGCAGACGCTCGAAGAACAATCCCTGTCTTATCGGTGAGCCTGGTGTAGGTAAGACAGCCATAGCGGAGGCCCTTGCACAGAAAATTGCTGAGGGCAGTGTTCCCGCTAAGCTTGCTGATAAAGAAATACATCTTTTAGACCTTACTGCTCTCGTAGCAGGCACACAGTTCAGAGGTCAGTTTGAAAGCCGTATAAAAAATCTCGTTGATGAGGTGAAGTATAACGGTAATATTATTCTTTTTATCGACGAGGTTCATAATCTCGTAGGTACAGGTGATGCCGAAGGCTCAATGAATGCGGCCAATATTCTCAAGCCGGCACTTTCACGCGGTGAAATTCAGGTCGTAGGTGCTACCACTTTTACCGAATACAGAAAGAATATCGAAAAGGATGCGGCGCTCGAAAGACGCTTTCAGCCTGTTAAAATCGAGGAGCCTTCTATCGAGGATGCTACAGCTATCCTTTTAGGCATAAAGAAATACTATGAGGGCTATCACAGAGTCAGAATCTCAGACGAGCTTGTGAGAAAGGCAGTCGTTCTTTCAGAAAGATACATTACAGACCGCTTCCTTCCCGATAAGGCTATCGACCTTTTAGACGAAGCATGCACCTGTGCCAATCTCCGTAACAAGGCAATAAGCGACCTCGAAATCAGCGAAAAGAAGCTCACTGAGCTCAAAGAGGACGAGGAAGACCTTATGAATGAGTCTGATGCTGTGGATTATGAGGCAATAGCTAAAATTAAGGCTGAAATCGTAAAATGCGAAAGCGATATGACCTCACTCACCGAGAAGGCAAACGATAATGCTGTAACAGAAAGCGATATAGCAAAGGTTATCGAGCTGTGGACGGGTGTTCCTTCCTCAAAGATAATTGAAAGTGATCTCAAAAAGCTTTCAGGTCTCGAGGAAAAGCTCAGAAGCAAGGTTATCGGTCAGGATGATGCCATAAAGGCGGTTGCTGCCGCTATAAAGCGCAACCGTGTCCAGATAAGTCCTCGCCGCAGACCTGCCTCATTTATCTTTGTAGGACCTACCGGCGTAGGTAAAACAGAGCTGGTAAAACAGCTTTCCACAGAGCTTTTCTCTACACCGGAGACTCTTATCAGACTCGATATGAGTGAGTTTATGGAGAAGCACAGCGTTTCCCGTATTATCGGCTCACCTCCGGGCTATGTAGGCTATGACGAGGCGGGCCAGCTTACGGAAAAGGTGAGGAGAAAGCCCTATAGTGTAATTCTCTTTGATGAAATAGAAAAAGCACATCCCGATGTAATGAATATTCTCCTTCAGATTCTCGATGAAGGCAGAATTACGGATGCACAGGGAAGAACGGTCAATTTCGAAAACACCGTTATCATTATGACCTCTAACGCGGGAAGTGAAAGAAAAGGTGGCTCCATCGGCTTCGGTAAGGATAAAGGTGAAGCAACTAAAGAAAAGGTTATGAAGGCGCTTTCCGATTTCCTTCGTCCTGAATTTATCGGCAGAGTTGATGAGGTAGCTGTGTTTAATTCACTTGCCGTAGAGGATTATAAGAAAATATCCGATCTTCTTCTGAATGAATTAAAGGCTTCGCTTAAGGAAAAGGCTATCGATCTCAAGTGGACTGCAGAGGTTAATGACTATCTTGCAGAAAAGTCAGAGGGTGGCTCCAGAGGTGCCAGAGATTTGCGTAATCTTATCCGTAAGGAAATCGAGGACGGCATAGCAAATATTATTATTGATAATGTTGATTCACCTGTCAGTGCCATCGCTGTTCAGGTGAAGGAAGACAAGATAGAGCTCTCGCATATATAAAAGGAAAAATTAATTTAATTTTAAAAAAAGGCTTGACAATGCAGCGTTGATTGTATATAATAGTCAA
Source organism: Clostridia bacterium (assembly GCA_017436375.1). GTDB lineage: Bacteria > Bacillota > Clostridia > Oscillospirales > Acutalibacteraceae > UBA6857. The sequence continues at coordinate 2,245 of JAFSDF010000007.1, forward strand.
CGTTGCATCGGTTTGCGGGTGTAGTTCAATGGTAGAATCCCAGCCTTCCAAGCTGGTCGTGTGGGTTCGATTCCCATCACCCGCTCCACTTTTTTGCGATGAATTTAATATGCGCTTGTAGCTCAGTTGGATAGAGCAACTGCCTTCTAAGCAGTAGGTCAGGGGTTCGAGCCCCTTCAAGCGCGCCAATAGGTGGTGGATATAGCTCAGTTGGTTAGAGCGCCAGGTTGTGGCCCTGGAGGTCGTCGGTTCGACTCCGATTATCCACCCCATTTTTTATTTATTATAGGGATGTCGTCAAGCGGTAAGACACAACACTTTGACTGTTGCATTCGTAGGTTCGAATCCTGCCATCCCTGCCATAATAATCAACCCTCCAATCTGAACCACCTGTGTTCGATAAAGGGTTGATTTTTTTATATAAACCCAGTATTTAAGCGGCATTTAGCTGCTTTTTTATTTTCTTTACAACACTACACCAAAATCAAAACATTTCAAAATACGAAACAGAAACGGAAAATATCAGTAATACGAACCATAGGTGTTCGATTGTTATTCACGAAAACCCGTATGTTGTCTAAAATAAATAGCCTCGTACTCGTCAGGTGTCTTGTATCTTAATGTGGAATGTGGCCTGTTACTGTTGTAGTGATGAATATAACTTTTAATTGCTTCTTTAAATTCACGCTCTGAACGAAAATCAGTACGGTACAGTTTTTCGGCTTTCATAGACTTAAAGAAAGATTCTATAACTGAATTGTCGTAAGGTGCATGTGACCTTGAAAATGATTGAGTGACACCAAGTTGATTTAAATAACTAATATATGATTTAGATGTGTAGTTAGAACCTTGGTCACTATGAAATAACAGTGCAGTCGGTTTTCTGCTTTCGTAAGCATCTTTGAAGGTTCCTTTTGTAAGTTGTGTACTGTTTCTTGAGGATATTTTATAACTGACAACTTTTCTTGCATAAAGGTCAATGATAACGCAAATATAATATTTTCGGTTGTTATAACGGAATTGAGTTACATCTCCAACCCACACCTCGTTCGGCTTGCTAACATTGAATTGCTGATTTAATATATTTTGTTTTCGTTCCTGAAGTTTAAGATACTGTTTTTTAGAGCCGCCTCTTATTGAAAACCATCCGTTGTCGTGCATAATGGATGCGACGGTATTCGGACTGACTTGATATCCGCTGTTCTGCAATATTGCATGGATTTTTCCTGCACCGTAAACCTGTTGGCTGTCGTTGAATATTTGTTCAATGATAGGTGTGAGTTCTGCCCGTCTTTTTGCTGCTTCGGTGTTTTCGTTTTTGTTTCTGAATATATGGTTATAGTAACTTCCTTTTGCTACCTTTAATGTTTTACAAAGCAAATTAATACTGTACTTATGAGAAAGTTCTTTTATAGCTTCATATTTATCTTTTAGCGGAGCGTCTGTTGAACAGGTTGTTGTTTGCAATATTTCAATCATTAATTCCAGTTGTTCACACTTTTGTCTGAGGAGAAGAACCTCGTGCATATTTATAGGTTTTGTTCTTTTGACTTTATTATAATCTTTCAACCAAGTATATATGGTGCTTCGAGCTAAATGG
>JAFSDF010000076.1 GCA_017436375.1 Clostridia bacterium
ACTATATAACGCAAATAACGGTGCAAAGCAATACTATGATCATTGACGATAAATATGAAAACACTACTGAACTTGTTGATGTTTTTTATATGAATAAAAAGCTTCGTTTTGCACTTGATAAAAAAGATTATTCAAGATTCATCGAAATTACCTATATTGCGAAAAAACTAAAATAAGAAAAAGCCATTGTAACAGCTTAATCGCTGATACAATGGTTTTGTGTTTTATATACGATACTCCCAGTCAATTAAACTAACACTTAAAAATTACTTTTCAAAAGCTAACCTTTCATCACCGTCTTCAAGGTGAATTATTCCGCAGTAGGTGTAGCCGAGCTTAGAAAGCATATTCTGCATTACCTTATTATCTCTGTGAGTGTCAATTCTTATATGCGGAAACTGACTTTCTGCCCACCTCATCATAAAGGTGCCTGTACCCTTCACCTCACCCGAGGATGCGATACGGTGTACTACCGCATAGGGCTCAGCGTTTAACCATTTGCCGTCATATATGACCTTATATGTAGGGTCCTCACCGCAAATAAAGGCGAGAACACCTATTATCTTTTCGCCCTCTGTACAGACGAAGCTCTGTTCTTTTTCTATATCCTTTTCAATAAGCGCTCTCTGAGGCTTATGGTTTTTCCATTGGTCAGGGTTGCCTGTCCTTATCATAAAATCACGGGCAATATCGTATATTTCCATAACCCTTTCAAGGTCGTCAAAGGTGGTTTTTCTTATTTCCATTTTTACCTCGTCAGATGTATTTTTCGTCAGGGATATAACCCGGAATTGTTTTAAGCTTGAAAGCGTTTATACGGTTAAGATAATCTATTCTATCCTTGGTCCCTTTATCCTCACATACACCTGTTCTGATGTATTTATCGAGAACAGCGTAGGTAAAGCCGAGCTTATCCTCATCGGTGTAACCGCAGAGTCCGTCTGAGGGCACCTTCTCGATAAGGTTTTCGGGAAGACCGAGGTGTCTGCCCACTTCCTTAACCTCCTGAACAGTGAGGTGTGCCAGAGGACTGAAATCGCCTGCACTGTCGCCGTAACGGGTGGAATAGCCTACCCAGTCCTCAGAAAGATTGCAGGTATTGGCTACTCTGCCGTTTAAGGACTGTGAAAAAGCATAAACAGTGGTCATTCTCACTCTCGGTGCAAGATTGATTTTAGTCTGCTCCCCTATTTCCAGTCCGCAGTCATTCATACCCTTTATTACTCCGTCATAGGCATCCTTTATGTTACAGATGTAATACTTTATACCTAAAAAATCCACAAGCTGTAAAGCATCGTTAATATCCTTCTGCTCACCGTTGGGCATAAGAATACCGTAAACTCTATCCTTACCCAGTGCCTCAACACACAGTGCGGCAACTACCGTGGAATCCTTACCGCCGGAAATACCGATGACTGCATTACAGCCCTTGCCGTTTTCCTCAAACCAGTCCCTTATCCACTGTACAGCGCCTTCTGTTACCTTCTTAACATCAAACATATATAGCA
>JAFSDF010000077.1 GCA_017436375.1 Clostridia bacterium
AAAATAATTTCTTTATTTTCTAAATATGAATATTTATTAAGTGTTTCCGTTAATTCCGCTTCATTTCTGAAGACAAAAGACTCACCTTTGCAGTAGCTTCTGAAACCGCATACCTCCGGGTGATTCTCATCTCCGGCAATCAGTACTGTGTTCGTTTCATTTGAATGCTTTTTTATAAGATTATGAATCTTTAGAACATAAGGGCAGGTTGCATCTGTATAATTTACGGAATTTGAGCGAAGGCTGTTTATAACATCTACTGAAACTCCGTGTGCTCTTATGACTACTTCATAGCCTTCTGGAACCTCATCAGGCGAATCGATGATTTTCACACCCTTGTTTTCTAAATCCTCAATTACCTGAGGATTATGAATGATAGGACCAAGGGTGCAAACCCTTCTGCCCGATTCAACCATCCGATAAACAAGATTAACCGCTCTGTCTACCCCGAAACAAAATCCGGCTGTTTCAGCTACCGTAACCTTCATTTTCTGCCTCCCATAGCTCCTTGATTTTACTCATTATAATGTCAGACGCATTGTCAAGCTCTTTAGATTTATCCTTTCCGGAAAAAATAAGCTCATTGTTTTTTATGACTGTACCGTATCTCAGAACAAGTCTGTGCCATCTCGACATATCATCAGGATTTCTGTAAATACAGACAGGTAAAACATCTGCACCGGTAAGCCTAGCGAGATAAGCAACCCCGTTTTTTGATTCAGTAGGAGGAGAATTTCTCACTCTTCTCCCCTCCGGAAAAATCCCGAGTATCCATCCTTTTTTCAGAATATCCCGAGCTCGCTTCAACGCGCTGCGATCAAAGTGATTTCGTCTGACAGGAAATGCGTTCATCTGACTCAAGAACATAGCTTTCAACGGAGCTTCAAACAATTCGCTTTTCGCCATAAAATGTACTGTTCTGGGACAATTTGCGATAATTATGGCGGGATCTGAAAAAGCAATATGATTACAGGCGATAATCAACGCACCTTCAGACGGAATATTTTCAATTCCTTTTACCGTCATTTTTCTGTATACTACATAAGTCAGACCTTTAGCAACACATTTTAGCGGAAAATACAGCCTATGTTCTTTAACGCTTTTAGAATAATCAAAATACAAGTCAATCAATCCTTAAACTGTTTGCTTATATTTTACCCTCGATAATGCTGATTATTAATTCAATAGACTGCTGTAAATCAAGTTCACTTGTATCAGCGAGGACAGCATCATCAGCCTGCTTCAAAGGAGCAACAGCTCTGTGAGAATCATTATAGTCTCTCTCCACCATATCTGCAAGAACTTCTTCGTATGTGGTGTTCATACCCTTTTCGGTAAGCTCAAGATGTCTTCTTTTCGCTCTTGCTTCAGGTGAAGCGGTAAGAAAGATTTTTACATCGGCATCAGGCAGAACCACTGTACCGATGTCTCTGCCATCCATAATACAGTTGTTGTTTTGAGCAAGATTTTTCTGTAAATCAAAAAGATACTTTCTGACCTCAGGTACAGCAGATACAGCCGAAGCTGCCATGGAAGCTTCAGGAGTTCTTATATCAACGGAAACATCCTCTCCGTTCAGAAACATTCTCTGCTCGCCGTCTATAAACTTAAGTTCAATATTCAGTTCATCCGTAAGTGTGGAAACAACTGCGGAAGCGTTTTTTACATCTGCTCCCTGTCTTAATGCATTTACGCCTACGGTTCTGTAAAGGGCACCGGTATCAATGTAAATAAAGCCGAGCTTTGCTGCTGCAGCTCTGGAAATGGTGCTTTTACCTGCTCCTGCAGGGCCGTCAATTGCGACATTGATTACTTTACTCATCTTATCTTCTCCTTATTATTAAACACTTTCACCGGCGAGTCTGCCCGTAGAAAATGCAATTTGCAAATTGAATCCGCCTGTGTATGCATCTACATCTATAACCTCTCCGGCAAAATACAAGCCTCGGCAGAGCCTTGATTCCATAGTCTTGGGATCAATCTCCTTAACAGATATTCCGCCGGAAGTAACAATAGCTTCCTCTATCGGTCTAAATCTCAGAACGGTTACCTTCAGATCTTTTAAAATATTAACCAGCTTGGATCTCATTTCTTTGGTAATCTGATTAACCTTAGTAGAAGGCTTTATTCCCGAAAGCCTGACTATTACCGGCACAAGCTTTTTAGGCAGAAGTGCGTCGAGAGCATTAATAAAGTTTTTATTTGAATTTTCGAGAAAATCTCTCTGTATTCTCTTATCCAACTGCTCATAAGTAAGTGCAGGCTTAAGATCAATATGTATCTCGTATTTTCTTTCCCTCATATCCTTCATATGAGAGCTGGCACTTAAAATAAGCGGTCCCGAAACGCCGAAGTGAGTGAAAAGCATTTCACCGAAATCCTTATATATTTCTTTATAGCATTCGGTGTCAAAAACAGTTATCTCTACATTTCTGAGGGAAAGTCCCTGCAAATCCATACAGAAACCTTCGTGACACACCAAAGGAACAAGCGAAGGCTTTATATCGGTAACGGTGTGTCCTGCCTGTCTTGCGAATTTATAACCGTCACCTGTGGAGCCTGTCAACGGATACGAGGCACCGCCTGTGGCTACGATTACCTTGTCAGCGGTCATTTCCCTGCCATCCTCAAGAACTACACCTTTTACTGAAGCATCCTCCAGAATAAGCTCCTTGACAGTTCCTTTGATCCTAACGGCATCAGAATCCTGACTGAATCGGTTAAGTGCATCAACAATATCAGATGCCTTATCACTTTCCGGAAAAACTCTGTCCCCTCTTTCTACCTTTAACGGAACGCCCATATCTTCAAAAAAATCGATAGTATCCGTAGGCATAAAACGCGAAAAGGCACTGTACAGAAACCGGCCGTTTGTGGGAACATTAGCTATCAGATCATTTATAAGATTGCAATTATTTGTTACATTGCATCTGCCCTTTCCCGTAATCATAACCTTTCGTGCAGGCTTATCATTTCTTTCGATGAGAGTTACTTCTTTCCCTCTTTCGGATGCTACACCTGAAGCCATCAGTCCCGCGGCTCCTGCACCGATAACAATAACTTTATCTGCCATAAACTTCTCCAAATACTTTATATCACTTATATTATAAGATATACTTAATAACTTTTTTCGTAAAATTTGTAAAATTTAATCAAGATTTTTCTCTCTTATTACATCCTCGAGTTCATGTATAGGATAAAACAGCGGTAATGTTTTTCTGAAATTAGCCATAGATGTATGTCCGTTATCCGAAACAATAATATGATCTATCAGTGTAACCTTAAGCATATCCAGAAAATCTATCACGGCCCTCGTCAGATTAATATCATCCTTTGACGGCTGGGAAACACAGTGCGGATGATTATGAGAAATGATAACACCTGAGCAATTCGTTTCAAGCACAATCCTGCCGAATTCTCTTATATCAAAGGACGATGAACATATATCTCCTTCATTCAGAAGTCTGCAGGCAATAAGATGATTCATACTGTCATAGCACAGTACATATATTCTTTCCTTGCAGCTGCCTTCATAATATTTCGGACGGAGGAAATCCGCTATTTCCTTCGGATCCAAGGGAGATGGTTCTCTTTTTTCCAGATTATCAACATATCTGCCGTAAAAAGGTATAATCATTTTAATAAGATAAGCTGCCGTTTCGGTCATTCCCTTAATCTTCATAAGATCATTGATATTTGCATCAAAAACATCTGAATAGCTGCCGAAGGTGTTTATCAGCTCATGAGCGATTTCATTGGTATCTCTGCGCGGAATGCCAAAAAACAGAAGCATTTCCAGTACATTATGGTCTGGCATTCCTTTGAAGCCTGCCTCATAAAATCTCTCACGCATATGCTTTCTGTGAGAATTATGAGGATGATCGGGCAAAGCTCTTTTCTGTTTACTTTTTACATTATCGGCCATAATCCTGTCCTCACCTGTCATTAAAACTAAAACGAGAGATCCGCAAAAAAGGACCTCTCGTAATTTTTATCTTTTAAACAATAGAATCAGATAGATATTTCAAGAGCCATTTTGTACATATCAAGGTCAACTGAATTTTTCATACCTAATGCTTCAAAAATGTCAAAATCCATAATTGTTTCTTTTTTAATAGCAACAACTCGATTTCCGATTCCCTGCTTAAGAAGCTGAACAGCATGATAACCCATCTGGCTAGCTACAATTCTGTCCTTAGCTGTAGGTGAACCACCTCTCTGAACATGACCGAGAATTGTTGCTCTTGCCTCAACACCTGTTTCGCTCTGAATTCTCTTTGCCATTTCTTCTACACCGCCGATAGCCTCAGAAACGAGAATGACAAAATGAACCTTATTGCTTTTCTGAGTTCTTTTCATTCTTTCGATAACATCGCGCTCAAAATCATAAGGAACCTCAGGGATAAGAATCGAGGTAGCACCGCAAGCAATACCCGAAGAAAGAGCAAGATAACCTGCACCTCTGCCCATTACCTCTACCACTGCACAGCGATCGTGTGACTCGGCAGTATCTCTTATTCTGTCAACCATCTGCATAATAGTATTCATAGCTGTATCATAGCCGATTGTATAATCGCAGCAACCGATATCATTATCGATGGTGCCGGGAATAGCTACACAGGGAATACCTCTGAGAGAAAGGTCTCTGGCACCTCTGAAGGAGCCGTCACCGCCGATAACAACAAGTCCCTCTATACCTCTTTTTTTACAGGTATCGATAGCGGCCTGCATACCCTCCTCAGTTTTAAA
>JAFSDF010000078.1 GCA_017436375.1 Clostridia bacterium
ATATTACTTTCAGTTCATCGTCGGTGAAGTTGTATTTATCTATGACCAATTCAAGATTCCGTGAATTTAGAGTTTTCTCTTTATCTTTAAGAATTTTATCAATTTCTTCGAGTGCATAAATATCTCGTGATGTATTATAGCTTGCAGTGAAATTTTCTCCGTCTGTAAACCTAACCGTAAGATTGATGTCATAATCAGTATGTCCGAGACCTCTTGTTCTGGTATGATAACGATAATAAGCTTCTATATGGTAGCTTTCAACCTCATCGTAAGAATATTCTTCGATAACATTATTAAAAATACTGTATGTAGTTATACCGTCACGGCTGAATTCGTGTCTGCCATGACAGCCCAGAATACCGAATGTAAAAAGAATAATTGAAACAAAGCATACTATACCGAAGTTTATTAATTGCTTTCTTCTGTTCCTTGAATTTCTCGCGATATTATTATATCGTTTATCGAACAAAGGTAGAATAAACTTATGATTTAAGGTGTTATAATAATCCACCTTTTTGTTCCCAAATATCGGCTTTTTGCTATATTGCGAATCAAGGATATAAAAAAGATAAAAGAAAATAAAAGGCACTATAAAAAATATTGTGAATCTTTCTTGGAAAGAAAGCACATCTGCGCTTTTTAAAATGAAAAAACCTATGATGCTATCATGTTTATACAGAAAAGTAAACACAAAAACAGCACCTGCTACTTCCAAAGCAGAGTATATAAATTTATCGGTTTTAGAAAGTGGCGGATAACTCTTGTGTCTCTTTTGCGGTCGCTTTTTCTTCTTTGATTCAGCCATAAATCACACATCTTTTCTTTAAACATCGAATAATGTCTTCGCATTTTCGGTACACTTGTTAATCAATGTCTGCACATCAATGCCTTTTATCTCTGCTATCTTTTCAGCCGTATATGCTATATGTGACGAATCGCATCTTTTGCCTCTGAAAGGAACAGGTGTCATATAGGGCGCATCTGTTTCAAGCAGGAGTCTGTCAATAGGTAAAATCTCAACCACCTCGACAGGCTTTCGTGCATTTTTAAAGGTAACTGCACCGCCTATACCGATGTAAAGACCGAGCTTAAGAATTTCCTTTGCCATTTCGGCACTGCCTGAAAAACAGTGAACGACACCCCTCGGCTTGAGCTCCTTGAGGATGTTCATCGTGTCCTCATGAGCATCTCTGTCGTGAATGATAACGGGGAGTCCGAGCTCGTTTGCTGTTATAATCTGCTGGCGGAAAATCTCTATCTGTCTTTCTCTTGGTGAGAAGTCATAGAAATAATCGAGACCTATTTCACCGACAGCCACAATTTTATCATTTTTATAAAGCTCTTTGATCTGTCTGAGATCCTCGGCGGTAGCTTCCTCAGCCTCGTGAGGGTGAACACCGACAGCACCGTAAAGGAAAGGATGCTTTTCTGTAAGTGCGACGGTTTCAAGAGAGGATTTCAGGTCACATCCGCAGTTAATAATACCGCTTACACTGTCGCTGAAAAGAGAAGACAGAAGCTCAGCTCTGTCTTCGTCAAATCGCTCATCTTCGTAGTGGGCGTGTGTGTCAAAAATATTTCTGTACATCATCTTACCTTTGAGCCTTCGGGAATACCGTCAACGAAAATAACCTTAACATCGTCTTCACTGCAGTCGGCAGCTAAAATCATTCCCTGACTTTCCACACCGCAGAGTACTGCGGGCTTAAGGTTTGAAACAACTATAACACTTTTTCCGATGAGATCCTCGGGCTTGTACCATTTAGCTATGCCGGATGCTACTGTTCTGGGAGTACCGGTACCGTCATTAAGTGTGAGTTTGAGGAGCTTCTTCGCTCTTTTTACAGGTTCACAGTCGGTGATTTTAGCTACTCTTAAATCGACCTTGGCGAAATCATCAATGCCAATCTGTGCAATACCTTCGATTTCGCTGAACTTCTTTTCATTTGCCTGAGCGGCCTCCTGCTGTGCTTTGATTTCTTCCATCATCTTTTCGGCATCGATTCGTGCAAAGAGGGGAGTGGCTGTACCCACAGATTTACCTGCCTCGAGAGCACCAAAGGATGAAAGGCTGTCGTAGCAGTCAATATCCGAGTTGATCTGACTGAGGATTGATTTGGAGGTTTCGGGCATAAAGGAGGAAAGAAGAACAGCAATAAATCTGATACCCTCGAGAAGATTATAAAGAACTGTGCCGAGTCTTTCTTTGTTTGCTTCATCCTTGGCAAGTGTCCAAGGAGCGGTTTCGTCAATGTATTTATTACATCTCTTTGCGAGGTTCATAACCGCTTCCACTGCATCGGCTATGTGGTAGGTTTCCATCTTGCCCTCTACGGTTTTAACAGTTTCGAGAGCAAAAGCCTTAAATTCTTCATCGACTGCATCTCCGCAGGTGGGAGCCATTACTGTTCCGCCAAAGTATTTGTTTGTCATGGCGACAGTTCTGTTAACGAGATTTCCGAGTGTATTGGCAAGGTCTGAATTGAATCTTTCGATTATGGTGCTGTAGGAGATGGAGCCGTCGTTGGCGTGGGGCATTTCAGATAAAAGATAATATCTGACGGCATCTACACCGATGAGCTTGGAGAGCTCGTCAGCATAGATTACATTTCCCTTTGACTTTGACATTTTGTCCTCACCGAAAAGAAGCCAGGGGTGGCCGTAAACCTGCTTGGGAAGCTCCTCGCCTAAAGCCATAAGCATAATAGGCCAGTAAATGGTGTGGAAACGGACTATATCTTTACCGATGATGTGGACATCAGCGGGCCAATATTTTTTGTAAAGATCGCTTGAGCCGTCGGGATCGTAACCCAAAGCTGTAATATAGTTTGAAAGAGCATCGATCCAAACATATATTACATGGTTATCATCGAAGGAAACGGGGATACCCCATTTAAAGGATGTTCTGGAAACGCAGAGATCCTGAAGTCCGGGCTTTATGAAATTGTTGAGCATTTCCTTTTTACGGCTTTCGGGATAAATGAAATTATCGTTGCTTTCGATGTAATCCTCCAACTGCTTTTGGTATTTGGAAAGACGGAGGAAATATGCCTCCTCCTTGGCTTTTTTTACCTCTCTGCCGCAGTCGGGGCATTTACCGTCCACGAGCTGAGATTCGGTCCAGAAGGACTCACAGGGCGTGCAGTAGAGGCCCTCATATTCACTCTTATAAATATCACCCTGATCGTAGAGCTTTTTAAAGATTTTCTGCACTACCTTCTCGTGGTAATCGTCAGTAGTTCTGATGAATTTGTCATAGGTGGTGTTAAGTGCGTCGCAGATACCTCTGATTTCAGCGGCAACCTTATCGACATATTCCTTTGGGGAAACTCCTGCAGCCTTTGCGTATTCTTCGATTTTCTGACCGTGTTCATCAGTGCCTGTCAGAAAGTATACATCATAGCCCTGGAGTCTCTTATAACGGGCGATGGCATCGGTAAGAACGATTTCATAGCTGTTACCGATGTGAGGCTTTCTCGAAGTATATGCGATAGCAGTAGTTATATAAAATTTACCCTTGCTCATATAGTTACTTCCTTTCAAAATATAAAATTTCAACATATATTTTACCAATATTATCTGCCTTTTGTCAATATTAAAAACAAATAAAGAGCCTTAAAAGACTCTTTACCTGATTATTTATCATCAAATACCAAAACTTTTCTGTTTTTAATTATATAATCGATCAGCGAAACCACTGTCAGAATCACCGCAACATACATAACTATCTGTCCGAAAATATGCAGAGCGGGTATATTGGCCAGAATAATTATGATCATAGCCATCTGTGCTATAGTTTTGCTTTTGCCCCACCAGGTAGCAGCAATGGCCACATTATTGTCTGAGGCAACCAATCTGATTCCGCTGATGGCAAATTCTCTGCCGATGATAAGTATGGTTACCCATGCAGGAATTTCTCCCGAAACCGAAAGGCATATAAGTGCCGAGCAGACCAGAAGCTTATCGGCTATAGGATCCATAAATTTACCGAAATTAGTAACCATATTGAATTTATGTGCTATTGTACCGTCCAATTTGTCGGTTATGGTTGCCACGACGAATATGCCGAAAGCGATCCATCTGTTGTATGCCGTGAAATCCGTAAGCATAAAGACTACGAAAAAGGGAACAAGAATAACACGGAATACCGTTAGTTTATTTGCTATATTCATTTTACACCTCGTTTCTGATTTTTCTAATTATATCATATATTTTTTACTTTATCAATAACTTAAAAAATATAATTAATTTAAGCTTTAGTTTATAGCATTTTTCTTTACTTCTAAGTATCTGTTGTAGTATAATAATATAGTTAAAAAAGAAAGGGAGGATAAATATGGATTGCTTCAAACTTGTATCAGATTACAAGCCTACAGGTGACCAGCCTCAGGCGATCGATGCGCTGGTAGACGGTGTAAATAAGGGCTACAAGGAGCAGACACTTATGGGTGTTACCGGCTCAGGCAAAACCTTCACTATGGCTAATATTATTGCGAAGCTTAACAGACCTACCCTTGTCCTCGCTCATAACAAAACTCTCGCAGGTCAGCTCTGCAGTGAGTTTAAAGAGTTTTTTCCGGAAAATGCCGTCGAGTATTTCGTGTCTTACTATGATTACTATCAGCCTGAGGCATATATACCTACTACTGATACCTATATCGAAAAGGATTCGGCTATAAATGACGAGATAGACAAACTGCGCCATTCGGCTACTTCTGCTCTTTCTGAAAGACGGGATGTAATCATCGTAGCGAGCGTATCGTGCATTTACACTCTCGGTAACCCGATTGATTACCGTAATATGGTTATATCTCTGCGTGTCGGTATGGAAAAAAGCAGGGAAGAGCTTATTGAAAAGCTGGTTGACATACAGTATGAGAGAAATGATGTAAATTTCATCAGAAACAAATTCCGTGTACGCGGTGATGTTGTAGAGATTTATCCTGTTTACACCTCCGACACGGCTATCCGGGTAGAGTTTTTCGGTGATGAGATTGACAGGATTTCCGAAATCAATCCACTGACAGGTGAAATCAAGAACAGCGTTTCCCATGTGGCTGTTTATCCTGCTTCTCATTATGTTGTGGCACCTGATAAGCTTGAGAAGGCCTTAGAGGATATTAAACAGGAAATGGAAGACAGAGTGGTGGAGTTTACGAAGGCAGGTAAGCTGCTTGAGGCTGAACGAATCAAGCAGAGAACTCTGTATGACCTGGAGATGCTCCGTGAAACCGGTTTTTGCAAGGGAATAGAGAACTATTCCAGAATTATGTCTGACAGACCGGCCGGTGCCGCACCGTTTACACTGCTGAATTATTTTCCTGATGATTTTCTTCTCTTTGTGGATGAATCCCATGTAATGCTTCCTCAGGTCAGAGCTATGTATGGCGGTGACAGGTCCCGAAAGGAATCTCTTATAGAATATGGCTTCCGTCTGCCGTCTGCCTATGACAACAGACCTCTCAAATTTGATGAGTTTTATGAGATGACCGGGCAGAAAATATTTGTAAGTGCCACACCGGGTGCCTTCGAAAAAGAAAAGAGCAGTCAGGTGGTTGAACAGATCATCCGTCCTACCGGTCTGCTTGATCCTGTTATAAGTGTACGGCCTACGGAAGGCCAGATTGATGACATTGTCAGTGAGATTAATATAAGGACTGAAAAAAAAGAAAGAGTGCTTATAACCACTCTGACTAAAAAAATGGCCGAGTCTCTTACGGACTATCTCGACAATTTCGGCATCAAGGTCAGATATATGCATTATGATGTGGACACAATGGAGCGTATGGAAATTATCCGTGATCTGCGACTCGGTGAGTTCGATGTTCTCGTCGGTATCAATCTTCTGAGAGAAGGACTTGATATTCCTGAAGTGTCTCTTGTGGTTATTCTTGATGCTGATAAGGAGGGCTTTCTCCGTTCTGAAACCTCTCTGGTTCAGACTATAGGCAGAGCGGCACGAAACGCAAACGGTCAGGTAATTATGTATGCTGACAATATTACACCGTCAATGAGCTATGCTATAAACGAAACGAAAAGGCGTCGCGAAATTCAGAATCAATATAACGTAGATAACGGCATCGTACCGAAAACTATTGTCAAGCAGGTTCGTGATGTTATTGAAATATCCGAGAAGAAGCCGGATACGGATAAGGCTTTCTCCAGACTTTCACGCACTGAAAAAGAGAAGGTCATCAGACAGCTTACTGCTGAAATGAAGGAAGCGGCAAAAATACTCGAATTTGAACACGCAGCATTTTTGCGTGATAAGATAGAAAAGTTTAAAAGCACAATGAAATAAGAGGTATTTATGTCACAGAAAAATATTATTATAAAGGGTGCACGGGAACACAATCTTAAAAATGTGGATCTGACTCTCCCGAGGGATAAATTTATTGTATTTACCGGTCTTTCGGGCTCAGGCAAATCATCACTGGCTTTCGATACGGTTTATGCTGAAGGCCAGCGAAGATACGTAGAGTCTCTTTCATCCTATGCCAGGCAGTTTTTAGGTCAAATGGACAAGCCCGATGTGGATTATATCGAAGGCCTTTCTCCTGCTATATCGATCGATCAGAAAACTACATCTAAAAATCCTCGTTCCACAGTAGGTACTGTTACGGAGATTTATGACTATCTGAGACTTCTTTATGCGAGAATAGGAATTCCTCACTGTACCGTCTGCGGAAAAGAAATCAAACAGCAGACTGTGGATCAGATAGTCGATAAGGTTCTTGGTCTTCCCGAAGGTACCAGAATTCAGCTTTTGGCTCCGATCGTCAGGGGCAGAAAAGGTGAATATGTAAAAGAATTGGAAAGTATACGAAAATCGGGCTTTGTGCGTGTCAGAGTGGATTCTGTTATCTATGATCTGTCTGAAAATATTAAGCTTGAAAAGAATAAAAAGCATAATATAGAGGTGGTTGTTGACCGTCTCGTTGTAAAGGATAACATAAGATCCCGACTTACAGATTCTGTGGAAACAGCGACAAAGCTTGCTGACGGACTTCTAATTGTAGATGTAATAGGTGACAAAGAGATAATGTTTTCACTGAATTATGCCTGTCCTGAGCACGGTATAAGCTTCGGCGAAATAACTCCCCGTATGTTCTCTTTTAACAGTCCCTTCGGCTCCTGTAAAAAGTGCTCGGGCCTCGGTGTATTTATGGAAATATCGCCTTCGCTGATTATTCCTGACAGAAAGCTTTCGATAAGGCAGGGTGCTGTCAAGGCATCGGGCTGGCAGTGTAAGGATGAAAATTCTATATCGGGAATGTATTATACAGCACTGGGAAAAAGGTACGGCTTTGATCTTGATACACCAATTGAAGATTTCTCCATTGAAGCCTATGAGGCTCTTTTATACGGAACCAAGGGTGAAAAGCTGAAGATGGAAAGAACTACGAGCTATGGAAGCGGCACTTATTTCGCTGAATTTGAAGGTATACTCAATAACATTCAGCGCAGATATTCCGATTCGTCTTCAGAGGCTTCAAAAAAAGAAATTGAATCGCTTATGACCGTCACTGAATGTATGGAGTGTGGCGGAGCGCGATTAAGCAAGGAGGCATTAGGTGTTACTGTGGACGGCAAGAATATTCACGAAGTGTGCTCTTTGTCCATATCTGAGTCTCTTGACTTTATCAGAGCCCTTCCCGAAAAGCTTACAGACAGAGAAAAGATAATAGCTAATCTTATCATCAAAGAAATTACGGAAAGGCTTTCTTTTCTTAACAGTGTAGGTCTGAGCTATCTTACTCTCGCCAGGCAGTCAGGCTCGCTTTCAGGCGGTGAAAGCCAAAGAATAAGACTTGCTACACAGATTGGTTCTTCTCTTGTGGGAGTTCTTTACATTCTTGATGAGCCAAGTATAGGGCTTCATCAGCGGGACAACGGAAAACTCATTAACACGCTCAAGCATCTTCGCGATATAGGTAACACACTTATTGTTGTCGAGCATGATGAGGATACCATGCTCGAGGCAGATTATTTGGTTGATGTCGGTCCCGGTGCAGGTATACATGGCGGAGAAATTGTAGCCGCAGGAGCTGTAAGTGACATACTGAACTGCGAGGAGTCGATAACCGGTCAGTATCTGAGCAGAAGGAAGATGATACCTGTACCCGAACAGAGAAGGGGCGGAAATGGTAAATCACTTAAAATTATCGGTGCATCTCAGAACAATCTGAAGAATATCGATGTTGAAATTCCTTTAGGAGAATTTGTTTGCGTAACGGGTGTTTCCGGCTCGGGAAAATCCTCTCTTGTAAATGAAATACTGAACAAGCATTTGTCTAATGAACTGAATGGTGCAAGACTTATTCCGGGTAAATTCAGAAAAATGCAGGGTATTGAAAACCTTGACAAGATCATTAATATCGACCAGTCACCTATAGGAAGGACTCCGCGCTCAAATCCTGCAACCTATACAGGCGTTTTTACTGACATTCGTGAATTGTTTGCCTCTACAACCGATTCTAAGGCGAAGGGATATACCGCAGGAAGATTTTCCTTCAATACTAAGGGCGGTCGCTGTGAAGCCTGCGAGGGTGACGGAATCGTCAAAATCGAAATGCACTTTCTGGCGGATGTATATGTACCCTGTGAAGTATGTAAGGGTAAAAGATATAACTCAGAAACACTTAATGTCAAGTATAAAGGCAAATCTATACACGATGTTTTGGAAATGACTATAGAAGAAGGTATGGTTTTCTTTGAAAACATTCCGAAAATACACAAAAAGCTAAAAACGCTCTACGATGTAGGACTCGGATATGTTAAAATCAGTCAGCCTGCTACTACACTTTCGGGCGGAGAGGCGCAGAGAGTCAAGCTCTCCACTGAGCTCGCCAGACCGGCCACAGGAAAAACAGTGTATGTTCTTGATGAGCCGACCACAGGTCTTCATACTGCCGATGTTCACAGATTGATAAATGTTCTGCAGACACTTGTTGAAAAAGGAAACAGCGTAATTGTTATTGAGCACAATCTGGATGTCATCAAATCGGCTGATTATGTAATTGATCTCGGTCCTGAGGGTGGTGACGGCGGCGGAACTGTTGTTGCGACAGGGACTCCCGAGGAGATAGCTGATAATGAGGCATCCTATACCGGTCAATATCTGAGAAAATATTTGAATTTTAAATAAATTGTAAATAACCTTAAAGGTGAGTGCATTTAACTTGCCTTTAAGGTTTTATTGTGTTATAATCGTCAAGTTAAATGCACATAAAATGTGTATTTTGGTAAAAATATACATAATGAAAGGAAAAGGAAAACATGAAAGTAAATGATTTATTACACAAGCTGTTCGGTACCACTCCGGGCAAGGGTGTACAGCCGAAGGAAGCTGTTGCTTACGGCGTAGCAGGCTTCGGTCAGAATTTTATATGTACCATTATCGGTTCATATCTTACTATCTTCATGACGGATGCACTTCTTTTCGGTGCTGAAGGTGTAAAGGTAGGTGCACTTGAGGGTGCTGTTGCTGTTGCATTCCTTATGCTTGCAACAAGAGTATTTGATGCATTCAATGACCCGATTATGGGTAGTATTGTTGACAAAACCAGAACGAAATGGGGTAAATGCCGCCCTTATCTTAAGTGGATGGCAATTCCTATCGGTATATGCACAATTCTTTGCTTCTTACCCGTATTTGAAGCAAAATCACTCACCACATTCATTGTTATTGCTGTTCTTTATGTAATCTGGTCTGTTGTTTACACGGTTGCCGATGTTCCTTATTGGGGCCTTGCAACCTGTCTTACAAACGATACCACCGTCAGAGGTAACATCCTTACAGTTGTTCGTCTCGTATGTACTGTCGGTGCAGGTATCGTTACTGTTGGTGTCCCTATTATCACTGACGCTGTTACTGCTAAATTTAAATATGCTGCTTCCGACCTCGCATTAATTATGACTGATAAGGCTGAGCAGATTGCTGCAATGGTTACTAATCAGGGAATTACAGCAGAGGAAGCTGCAAGCACCTTTATCGGCACAGTTATGAACAGCAGTGTTGATGCAAACGCAAACACTCTTAAATGGACATACTTTATTTGTGCAGTAGTATTTGTTGTTGCTGCTATGCCTATGTTCTTCTACGGCTTCAGAAACACTAAAGAGCACATCACAGCTGATTATGATGAGGTTCCTTCCTTTACTCATAATATAAAGCTTCTCTTTAAAAACAAAGAGCTCCTTCTCATCGTTCTTTCCGGTGTTCTCGGCGGTGCCAGAATGGTTTATACATATACCGGTGGTCTTTACTTTGCAAAGTATGTTCTTAAAAATGAAGGCTTATACGGTATAATTACGCTTTTAGTTATTCCCGGCGGTCTTGTTGCGTCAGTTCTTGTTCCTTGGCTTACAAAGAAATTCACAAAGAAGTATACCTACATTCTCGTTCACCTTTTCGGTGGGGTAGTAATGGCCGTTATGTACTTCGTAGGCTATGATGCCCCCTGGAAGCTTGTTGTTTCGGCTATAGGCCTCGTTCTTCTTGGTATTCCCCAGGGTGTCAACAACATTATGAGCTATGCTATGATCGGTGATACTGTTGACTATCTCGAATGGAAGACAGGCGAAAGAGGCGAGGGCATCTGCTTCGCTATGCAGACACTTATCAATAAAATCGGTATGGCTGTAGGTGCATTTATCGGTGTAATGTCTATGAGTATTGCCGGTATCGATGCTGCTACAGGTCATGTTGCGAATCCCGATAAGCTCTGGAATGTTCTTATTCTTTCAGGTGCGATCAGCATGTTTGCCTGCGCAGTTCCTATGTTCTTCTACACTCTTACAGAAAAGAGACAAAGAGAAATCGTTGCTGAAATCGAAGCAAGAAGGATTTCCAAGGCAAAATAATTTTAATATAATTATTCCGGACTGCCCTTACGGGCAGTCTGTTTTTTGCTGGTTTTATCGCTTATAGGCACCATTGTGTAGGGATACAAACACCTACTTACCGACAAATTTAATCGGCTGATAAATGCTTTTATGCAAAAAAAACAACACTCAGCCAATACAGCATAAGTGTTGTTTGAAATTAAATTTTTTAATATCCGATTGCTGTGCCGAGCATCAGAATAGCGATACTTGCTGCGAATTCTGCGAGGAAAAGTTTCCAGGAAATTCTGATATATTTGAAATATGAAATGTTGATTATTCCGAGTGATATTATCAGAAGACCGTTTGTCGGGAAAAGTACATTACACAGGCCGTCGCTGAGGCAGAAGGCTACAATAAGGTTTTGTCTGCCGATGGTAAGCATATCAACGAGAGGGATAAGAATAGGCATCAGAAGAAAGGCTTTGGCAGAGCCGCTGCCGATGAAAAATTCGAAAACACAGATAACAAGGAATATAATAATAATTGAAAAGTAGGGATTAAAATCCTTAATTAGATTATACACCCAGTAAAGAAGAGTATCGATAATCATTCCCTGCTTGAGAATATATGTAACGCAGATAATAAGTATTATCACAGGTGCTACGGGAAGTATTGTTTTGGCACCGGCTATGAAGCCGGAAACGAGATCCTTTCCCTTTATTCCCGAAATATATCCTGCCCTCATACCTCCTACGGTGAACAGTATCGCCATCGAAACCAAAGGTAGATAACCGATTATGTCTGATATGCTTCTGTCCTCGATAAAGGTATTTGTAACGAGACAGATAACAGTTATCACAAGCACTGCCAAAAGAGCTTTTACAAACGCCAACGCAGCCTTTTTCATCATTGGATTACTCAAAGCCCTTTCTGTCTCAGTTTTGTCAAGGAAGCGTTCCCGCAGCTCCTTATCACTTTCGTAGCATAGTGATTTCTCAGGTGTTTTTTCAATTTTTTTTGCGTATCTTACAAGGAAAAAAGTTAGAATAAAATATACGACTGCAAAAACGAAGCATCTGAATAAAACTCCTGAAAACATCGGCAGATTTGCCATTGACTGAACGATACCTACATTAAAAGGATTGAAGGTAGCGGCAGAATAACCGAAGGCTACCGCAATAAGACTGAAGCCCAGACCGACGAAGGAGTCCCAGCCCAGCGAAAGGGAAATGGCTACCGCCAAAGGCACCAGCGTTATAGATTCCTCGAGTATTCCGGCAAATGAGCTGAGAAGCATACAGAAAAATACCATAACCGACAGCAGTAAATATTTTTTGTTTGAGAATTTATTTACCACTACACTCATCATATATTTGAGAACGCCGCTTTTATCAAGTATCAGAAAGGTGCCGCCAATAAGAACAATAACAAGAATTATAGACACACCGGTCAAAGCATCTCCTGTAGAATATATGAAGGTTTCAAAGGGTGACAGAAACACACGCCAGAAGCTGTAGCCTACTTGATCCCTGTCGATTTCGTGATAAGTGCCGTTTATAATTGAACCGTTTGAATCGGTGTGATAGGCGCCGGTAGGTACTACCTGAGTGAGTATACCTGCGAAAATCATTATCGCAAAGAGCAGTACAGTTATTCCTATAACAGTCTTTTTTTCAATTTTAATTCCGGAAGTAATTTTTTCTTTTTTGTCCATCAGATATAACCTCTTTATATTTCTAATTCCAAAATTTCTCTGTTTACATAAAATGTAATTTTATCAAATCCGCAGGCGCGGGCGATATCCAGACCTTCTCTTATGCCTTTTCCGCAGTCGTTCGCATTATGCGCATCTGAGCCTATGGTAAGAAGCTTACCGCCGAGCTCACGGTATCTCTTTATAATATTTACATCAGGCATCGTGCGTCCGATATTCTGTCTGAGGCCCGATGTATTGATTTCCAGAGCTTTACCGTAGCTTATCATCGTTTTGAGCAGCTCGTCTGTAACCGATTTAATTCTGCTGTAATCAAAATCAATTTTATATTTTCCCTGAATACGGCGCATAGGACATGTGATGTGTGCCAGAGCATCACAGCCATCCCATTTGGCTATTTCCGTTAGCTGTGAAAAGTAATTCTCCATAAACTTATATACATTGATTCTATCATATTCGATTTCTTTAATATCTTTATCGAACCCATCGGGGGTGTGGATACTGCCAAGAACAAAATCATAGCTGTGATGACTGATAATTTTGTCTGCCAGACTTTTATTGCTTAGTGGCTGACCGATTTCAAGTCCGATAAGAACCAGCAATTCGCCTTCAAATGCTGATCTTGCCTTACTGCATTCAAAAAAAGAGTTGAAGACCATATTATTAAATTTTTCCGAAAAGAATTTATCAACCTCACAATGATCGGTGATAGCGATTGCACCAAGATTGTTTCTTACGGCACATTCACAGATATACATAGGTGAATGTATTCCGTCAGGCGAATTATCAGAATGAACATGCATATCAATTAATCTTTGCTCGCTCATTTACATCTCTCCAAAACAAATTTTTAGTATTATACTGCAAATATCAGAATTATTCAAGTTTTTTGATAAAATATACATAATTAATTTGTCACGACACTGATTTTACCAAATAGTAACATAAATATAATCGTCTGCTAGGCACAAAATATATTTGCAAACGCAAAAAGTATTCAGAAGGAGAGTGAAATCAATGTCTAAAAGCGGTTCATCAAAGAGCATGGTTCCTGAAGCAAGAGATGCTCTTGACAGATTTAAGATGGAAGCAGCGGCTGAAGTAGGTGTAGACCTTAAGCAGGGTTACAACGGTCACCTCACATCCCGTGAAGCAGGCTCCGTAGGCGGTCAGATGGTTAAAAAGATGATCGAATCTTACGAGAGAAATATGAAATAAAAAAATTAAAAGCCCTTCGTAACTTATACGAGGGGCTTTAAACATTATAGGTCTATCTGCTCTATTTCTATTTCAGGCTCGGGTAAAAATATTTCTTTCTTTATAAGTGTGTCCGATGG
>JAFSDF010000079.1 GCA_017436375.1 Clostridia bacterium
TGAAAATAACGGTAGTGCAGAAAGACTGTTTTTAACTAAACGGCAGACTAAGGATGCTACATAAAAGAAATTAAAGCCTTACTCCGTTACCTTTCTTCGTTCGGATTGTTTTCGACAAAAAAGCGGTTTTGGTGACTTTTGCAAAGACAAAAGTCACTCTGCGAAGCAAAAGCAACTGAATGTGACTTGAACCTGAGGAACCCCTCCGTCTTTGCCTTCGGCAAATCCACCTCCCCTAAAAGTGGAGGCTCTGCGATGTTGTACCTGCGGTACTATTGTATGCTTAAGCTTCCTCGGAAGTGTCATCTTGAACGAATGTGAAAGATCTTTGCGTAAGGTAGGTTTTAAGATCTTTCGCTACGCTCAAGAGGACATTTCGGTAGGGATATAGTGCATTATGTCCGCTGAATTCTGTCTTTTTTCTTAAGATTTCCTCTTTTTATTGACAGAAAAGGTGAAGGGGTGATATTTTAAAGAAAAGAGAGGTGTACATAATGAAAAAATCCCGTTTTTTCAGTCAGGATAAAACATCGTTCGCAGTTTTGCTTTTCTTTTTAATAATGCTCGCTGATTTATCGGCGGCGGTTCTGGGCTTTGGCGGTGCATGGGTTTTAATTCTTCTGTTCAGTTTGGATGAATTTATGTTTTCCTCTTATGAAAGCCTCGTCATCAGTTCCTGCGCCATCTGTCTGATTTTACTTGCGGCTTTTTATGCCTACAGAACTAATCAGCCGAAAAAGCTTAAAGCCATAGCCGCCGCCAATCTCATAATGTCTTTTTTACCCATTATGATGAATTCTCTTTACTATCCTTTCCCTGACATGCTTTTACACATAATATACAGAATAACAGGCACAGAGCTTTTTAATTTCCGGATTTTCAGTGATTATACGGCAGAGTCCATTTCCGTGCCTATGTGTCTCCTTTGTTTCATTTTGCTTTTTAAACTGAAAAGGGGAAAGGAAGAAGGATCGGGTAAGGCCTCTTTCCGTCGCACTGTTCGTGTTACCGTAACCGTTTTTGCTTTGGTAACTGCAGGAGGTCTGGCTGTATGTAACATTCTTCCCTCTGAGGCGTATAATGTTTCGGGTTTCGGCTATCTGGCAGAGGCTATTGACGAGTCTATGGTAAAAAATCGTGCTGAAAGCCGTGCTGAAAAGATTTTCGACAGCATAACGGGGGAGACGGACTATTCACAGGCACGGGAAACGGTGAAGGATAACGAAGCTGTTTCTGTTTTTCCCGCTGAAAGCGGTAAGGTGAAAATGAAAAAAATCTCTTACGGCACCAATTATCTGTCAGAAAAAGCGGATGAATCAAAGGGAGTTTTTGAAACATTCAGAATCGGAGACGAAAAAGAAAGCGTCTTAAAGCGAATGAAAAAGGTCTCCGACATTACCTCTGTTTCTGTGGAATACGGCGAAAGCACCGTTAAAGAAACCTATGAATTTGCAGCCTTTTATGATATAGGAATTTTACATCTGGTTGAAATAATATATTTTAATGCATCCGTAGTTTTTGAAAACGGCATACTGACAGACGGTAATTATACCTACACTCTCGAAACCAATGCAGAGAGTGATGAAATCGAAGTATTTGAAGAGGAGTACAGAATAGGTGAATAAAAACAGGTGCTGTTATCCCACAACAGCACCTTAATTTTTTCGTCTTTATTTTCGGTTACGAATATTTATTATACTTTCTGCCTTTTTCAGAACTGCTTCGATGTCATCGTCCAAATCTGCTATCAGACAGTCTATTGCACATAAGGCTCCCGTTGCCTCCTCATCATCGTGGCAGAATTCACCGTCTAAGTCGTATTCCTTTCCGTCGATGATTATTTCACGGCAGTAATCATAATTTTTAAAGCGGAAAAAGCTGAATTCCTTTATGCCGAGTAATCTGATAAGAGTAAAAAAGCTGTCTGCTATTTCCTCGCATATTTCTTCCTCTGTTAAAAGTCCCGAGGGCTCGGACAGCTTTTCCGAAAGCATTTCCATAAACACTTTCGTAATACCGCTTTCTTTGAAGCTTTCGATGTCGAAGTCTTCCTCATCGGCTGTGCCTTCCGTAATAGCTTTTATCTTATCGGCAAGGTCCTTGAATTTAATGAGGTTACCATCATTATTCTTCATATAAAATCTTCTTTACCTCTCTTATATCATTTATCACATAATCCGGCTTATACTCCCCGGGCAGCTCCTGTCCCTTAAGATTAAGCCATACACAGGTGATATCTGCGTTCATCGCACCCTTGATATCCGAGGTGAGAGAGTCGCCCACAAGTATAATCTTATCTTTGTCAGTTTCCTTAATATGTGACAGCACATAGTCGAAATATTCCTTTTTCGGTTTCTGATGTCCGACGGTTTCAGAGACGAAAATGTCCGTAAAACAGGGGAGAAGACCGGCTTTAGTAAGGCGGTTTTTCTGTGTGTTTGCTACTCCGTTGGTGACGATATAAAGGTCGTAGCCCTCATCCTTAAGCTCACGGCAAAGGTCAACGGCACCCTCGAGTGTGTTTCCGCCCTCACCTAAAAGGGAAAGGTATTTTTCATTTACCTCGAAAACATCTGCATCGGTCTGAAAGCCGATGGCATCAAAGAATTTACGGAATCGGGTTCTTTTCAGTTCGGGCTTGGTGATTTCGCCTCTTTCCAAAGCCTTCCACATTCCCTGATTTATTTCTACATAGGCTTTTACGTTTTCTTCCGTTACGGGGACACCGTAAAGCTCCATAGTTTTTCTTAAAGCACAGCTTTCATCTTTATCAAAATCGAGCAGAGTGTTATCCGCATCGAAAAGCACGGTGGTATATTTTTCTGCCATTTTCATCACCTCTGAAAATATTCTACTAAAAAAGCTTCTTTATGTCAAATATTATAATACTTACAAAATAATAAAATTTTCCCTTTTGCTATTTACTTTTATTTTTCTTGTGGTAAAATTAAAGTGTATAACTATATAATGAAAGGCAGATTATTATGTCATCAGATACATTCAGCGAGGGCATCGTGCCCGGCGGTCTCAGAGAAAAAAACGAAATCAAGCTTCTGCTGTGCTACCTTCTGAAAACACTGAAAAGGTCTCTTACCAGAACTCAGCTAAATGAGATTTTAAGCGAATATTCCGTGGCTAATTATTTCGAGGTAAACGGTGCCGTAAGTGAGCTTATTTCCGGCGGACAGGTTATCAGCGAAATAGCCGAGGGTGACGAGCTTATCACCCTCACAGCCAAGGCTGAGCTCGATGTGGCGGCCATTGAGAGAACTCTGCCACGCTCAGTGAGAGAAAAAAGTGTGGCGGCGGCTATCAAGGTCCTGTCGAGAGAGAGGATAATCAGAGAGAGTAGTGTGGAAATTTTCCCTCTTGACCACGGCTTCCATGTGAATTTTACCGTAATGGATATGGATACGGAGCTGCTGAAAATTACCGTCTATGTTCCCGATGAAAGCCAGATCGAAACGGTTAAAAAGAATTTCTTCGATAATGCCGTTTCTATTTATTCCGATATTATTTCTTCCCTTACCACCAAATAAAAGAAAGGATGACTAAATTACAATGAAAAAGTTTTTAGCCTTTTTTACGGCGACTATACTGCTTTTCGGCGGAGTGTTTCTCATTTACTGGAGGCATATCAGGCCCTCTGAATATATGGTATTCGTGGAAACCTTCGGTCACGGAGTTATCACCGTGGACAGTAAAAATACTGTGGGTACTGACGAAAAGTACCGTGTTGCCTGTGATAACGGACAGACTCTTACTCTGAACATAAACCCGGAAAGAACGGATTCGACCTACTATAATCTTAAAAAGCTTATCGTAAACGGTGTCAATGTAACCGATGATGTAAATATGCTCCAGTATAAGGTTACGGCAGATAAAAAGCTCAATGTTCTGGCATTTTTCAAAAAGGGTAAGCGTCCTGAGGGCTATAAGGCTGAGGAGGCTGTCTCCACCATAGAGAAGCCTGCCATCGACAGATATGCGGACAATAAATATATCGGCTCCTATGCTGCCTATGACATAAAGGATCCCTGTATCTTCTATGATGAAAAGAGCAGTTATTATTACTGCTTCGGCTCGGATAATGTGGTAGTTAAATCAAAGGATCTCATAAACTGGTCCTCCCGTACCACATATTTCCCCACTCCCGAGGAGGCAGAAAGCAATACAATTATGTCCTTCTCCGCATTCAAAAGCGTTAAAAACTGGGCAAAAGAGCACGGCTACGGTGCCGATGAAATCTATTCCAACGAAAATCAGGACAGAACACCTCTTTCACCTGAAATCATTTACCGTAAGGGTGTTTATTATCTTTACTTCTCTCTTTCTAAAACAGCCGATGCCAATGAAAGTGCTATCTTCTGCGTGACCACGGATGATCTTGCTAAGGCTATCGAAACCAAGCAGTGGAAGGATGCGGGACTCGTTATCAGCACCTGCGGCAGACACGCCGGCTCTGAAATAGTGGAGGATGAGGCCTCGGGTGAGAAGAATAAGCACTCCTTCAAGGCCTCCTACGATAAGGCAAATGCGGTACATCCCGCTGTTATAAGCACGGAAAACGGTCTGTTTATGATTTACGGCGGCTCCTACGGCAGAGAAAAAATCGGCGGTGAAATCTACATCGTCGAGCTCAGCACGAAAACAGGCCTGCTTAAGGCCGCAAGCCCCATAAACAGCAAGGGCGATATAGTATCCACCCTTCACGGCTCCTCACGCTTCCAGGCAGGTACTCTCATCGCCAAGCCCGGCAGAATTCCCGCTCTTTCAAAGAATGACGGCAGTCTCCTCAGCGGTGCAGACATCGTATATAATAAGGACACAGGCTACTATTATCTCTTCCTCACCTACGGTGTGCAGGAGAGTAACTATAATGTCCGTGTGGCAAGAGCAAAATCTCCCGAGGGCCCCTATACGGACTACAGCGGTGCTGATATGTCCTCCTTTGGCAAAAGCGGCAGAAATAACCAGTACACCAAAGGACTTATGCTCGCCGCAGGCTATAATTTCCTTTCCAGCAGTAACGGCGGTGTGACCTATACGGATATCGGCAGAGCCTCCATAGGCAGTCCCTCCATCATAAAGACCTCTAAGGGCAAATGGTTTATGGGCTCACAGTCTCAGCTTTATTATAAGCTTGACTCTGCCATTACCACCGGTGCCGCACAGGCTGTAGAAAAAGGTATCACCGATGCTTATCCCTTCCCGAGTCTCGAGGTTAGAGAGCTTAAATGGACTACCGACGGATGGCCTATGGCCTGTCCCGAAACCTACTCGGGCACTGCCGCCTCCACGAAGGTAAAGCAGTCCTCGCTCTACGGAAACTGGGATACGGTCATTTTTGACACGACGGGTGACAGCGATAGCTATAAGGCTGTGGCAAGAAATACCTCACAGACCGTGACCATCCTCGAAAAGGCGGTAATAACCGAAAAGGATATTAAAAAGGGCAGAAAGCTTTCTACTGAAGGAAATCTTGCCAAAGAAAGCGGCTATTACACGGTAGTTATTGACTCGGTAAAATATAACATCTATCCCATGGCGGTGTGGGATTTCGAGCTGGAGGAGGGTACTGTCGTATTCACCGGCTACAGCGAGGACGGTACTGCCATCTGGGGCAAGAAAAACTTCTCTGATGCTCTGGGTATAAACACCACCACCTTCTACCATGTGCTTTCTATGTGCGATGAAGCAGTGCAGAGTGAGTATGCTGAAAAGATGCAGAAAATCAGCGGTAACCCCTCACAGACAGACATTGATGCTATGACGGGTGAGCTGGTGGAGATTGTGCTGGCTCAGACAGCGAAATAAAATTAAGGCGGTCACTTATGTCGGCATAAGTGACCGCCTTTAAAAATTTTTATTACCTTAGTGTCTCGTTTTATCGCTGTAGCATTCACAGAATCTCGCCTGAAATGAGGGCTCGTGGTTTCCTGCATAGAGGTGGCTCAGGTCGCCGTACTGTATACAGGTAAAAATGGCAGTGCCCTTTTCTCTTTCCTGTGTGGCGAGACGGGTTACAGAGGTGGGAAGTGCCACGAAATTATGCCACATAACCATAGGCGAGATGCCGAAAAGATGGGAGAGAATAACTGACTCCACACCGAAATGGCAGAAAAGAACGATACGGGCGTGGCTTTCCTGCTCTACTCTGAAAATTTTACCCTTATGGTGGTAGCCGTATTTTTTTAAAAGCTCGTCTATACCGTCGCATACTTCCTTATACTGCCTGTAAACGCCGCCCTGCTTCATCAACTTTACTCTGTGCCATCGGTCATAGGAGTAGTAGTCGGGCTGTGCAGTCCAGTAGGAGGGAAGTCTGTCCCAGCACTGGCATTTTCTGAAAAGCCCCTGCTTTATCTTGCCCTCAAATTCCGTAAGCCAGGGGAGTGTTTCGGCTGTTCTGCCTGTTTTATCGAGAGTATATGAGGCGGTTTTCTGTGCTCTGCCGAGAGGGGAGCAGTAGAAATCCGTTACCTCCAGCTTAGCCAGCCTTTCAGCCAAAAGTCTTGCCTCCTCGATGCCCTTATAGGTGAGGGTGTCCCTTTCATAATCGGGATCACCGTGTCTGACGATAAGTATTTCCATTGGCCTCTCTCCTTCCGCTTTTCAGTATACCATTAAATTTTACTGTTGGCAATACTAAAGCCACTCTGCGAAGCAAGGTTACTGCTTATTTTAAAAAGTGAGCAATTTTAGAAAAAGATCTTTCGCTGCGCTTAAGGATATTAAGAACGTTATACCTGCACAGATAAGAAAAAGGGGCTGTAAAAAAACAAAATATGTCTTTAGTTTTATAAAGTATACTTAACGATAAAATGTGAGCGAAGCTTTTTAAAATTTTTTACGGACCTTTCTTGCAGGACCTGTCGGAAAAGCAGACAGAGCGGGAAGCGACTGTCGGGGCGAAGGTGCCTGAGGAGACGGAACGAGAAGTGTCGCAGACACTTCCATACCAGACGAAATATCTGTGCGGGGAGGGACTACGGCAGCGATTTCACTGTACAGGTTCTGAAAAAGGCACTGCCTGCCTTCTCTCTGTCGGTAAGGCAGTAACATAGAA
>JAFSDF010000080.1 GCA_017436375.1 Clostridia bacterium
CTATAACTCGGGCATTTAAGGTTCTTCGAAGTTTAACGGAAGCAGATTTTTGCTCTGTCAAGGCAAAAACCGCAGGAAGGCTGGCGCCTTTCAAGGCTCTTTAACGCAGACAGGGTGAAAATATGCCCCGTTAAACCTTATCAGGTTCGACTGCTGTCACCTTAAGGGGCGGACTATAACTATCCGTTATATTAAACCTTTCTCTGCCGTTCTGCGTTCTGCACTCTGCATTCTGCATTCAGATTATCCGAACATTGCAAGCAGGAAGCCTGCGGCAACGGCTGAGCCGATAACACCTGCCACATTGGGGCCCATAGCGTGCATAAGAAGGAAGTTAGCGGGATTGTACTTCCTGCCTTCGTTCTGTGCCACACGGGCCGCCATAGGAACAGCGGAAACACCTGCGGCACCGATAAGGGGATTAACCTTACCGCCGGTGATAATATAAAGAAGTTTACCTAAAAGAAGTCCGCCTACAGTTGAGAAGCAGAATGCCATAAGACCTAAAACAACTATCTTAAGGGTTTCGAGCTTAAGGAAGGTTGCACCGTTTGTTGTAGCACCTACGGTGAGACCGAGGAGAATGGTAACGATGTTCATAAGAGCATTCTGTGCCGTGTCGGAAAGTCTGTCAACCACACCGCACTCTTTGAAAAGGTTACCGAGCATAAGCATACCTAAAAGGGGAGCGACAGAGGGGAGAATGAAGGCACAGATAACGAGAACAACTACGGGGAAAACAATCTTTTCTGTCTTGCTGACCTTACGAAGCTGTTTCATTTCAACCTTGCGTTCCTTTTCTGTTGTAAGAAGCTTCATAATGGGAGGCTGAATGAAGGGGATAAGTGCCATATAGGAATATGCGGCTACGGCGATGGGGCCTAAAAGGTGGCTGGCAAGCTTACCTGTGAGATAAATAGCCGTAGGGCCGTCAGCACCGCCGATGATAGCGATTGAAGCGGCTTCGTTAGGAGTAAAGCCGAGAAGAATGGCAACAACGAAGGCTACATAAATACCGAGCTGTGCCGCCGCACCGAGGAGAAGGGATACGGGGTTGGAAAGCAGGGGGCCGAAGTCGGTCATACAGCCGATACCAAGGAAGATAAGACAGGGGAAAATACTCGACTTAACACCTGCATAAATAAGCCTCAGAACGCCCGAGTCGTACCAGTGGGCGCCCTCGACGATGTTTGAGGTATCCATAAGTCCCGTTGGGTCATCCATAAGACCTGCGCCGGGAAGGTTTGCCAGAAGAATACCGAAGGCGATGGGGACAAGAAGAAGGGGCTCACACTTCTTTGCAATAGCGAAGTATAAGAGCACGAAGGAAACGAGAATCATAACGAGATTCTGCCACAGAAAAGCACCGTCTGCCGTAAGTGCGGCAAAGCCTGATGCTTCCCAGAGTCCGATAAGAACATCTTTGATCATTTTGTTTCGTCTCCTTTCTTTTCGTCGTCAATGAGCTTGATGGATTTGAAGGACAGCCTTTCGAGGGGGATACCGCTTTTATTGCTCACTATAGCCATAATAACAGCGGCTGTTTTCTCGTCTGTGTCAATCAGGTCAACCTGGCCTGCAGTTATTCCCTCTGCCACGGGAGCGACGGGAGCAACGGGAGCGGAAGACGGTGTCTCTGCCGTGGCAGAGGAGGCTTTGGCTTCGATGGCTCTGATGGCCTTTGATACCAAAAGGATGAGACAGGCAATTACAGCGAGAATAACGATAACTGTAGTAATACCGATAAGAGAAACAGCCAGAGCTTCACTTAAGGGCATTTTCATTGAAAGAATATTTGCCGTAAGCATAATATTACCTCCTGTAAAGTTTTCTTTTAAAAAAGAGGCTGTCCGCAGAGGATAGCCTCTAAAAATTATTTGTCTTCTTTATTCTTTTTTTCGGGCAGGCTGTTAAGGGCATTAACGAAAACAACGATAACGGCAGTTACCACGAAAATGCCGAGCATACCCTTACCCATATAGGGAAGAGAAGCAAGGAAGGCTTCAAAATCAATAGCAAAATTCATATTCTTTTACCTCCCTTATCAGCTGAAGAATGTAAGTATGAGACCGCCGGCGATAACAGAGGCAATCTGTCCCGAAACATTAACGCCGATAGAGTGCATAAGAAGGAAGTTCTGATTATCCTCCTCGAGACCGAGCTTATGAACGACACGGGCTGACATGGGGAATGCAGAAATACCTGCGGCACCGATCATGGGGTTGATCTTTTTCTTTGTGAAAAGATTCATAAACTTTGCGAGCATAACACCTGCGAAGGTATCGAAGATGAAAGCGAAAAGGCCGAGGCCGATGATAAGTAAGGTGTCCACAGTGAGGAACTCCTCTGCACGCATACGGGCTGAGATGGTGATACCCAGGAAGATGGTGACAAGATTTGCAAGCACCTTCTGTGCAGTTTCGGAAAGAGAGTTAAGGACACCGCATTCACGGATAAGATTACCGAACATAAGGAAGCCGATGAGGGCCACAGCGTCGGGAGCTACCAGACCTACGATGACTGTAACAACGATGGGGAAAAGAATCTTTGTCATCTTTGAGGGTGTTTTGCCTACTGTGTTATCCATACGGATAAGGCGTTCCTTTTTAGTGGTGCAGAGCTTGATGATGGGGGGCTGTACCAGAGGAACGAGAGCCATATAGGAGTAGGCGGCAACCATAATGGCGCCTACATATTTGGACTCAAGCTCCATTGAAACGGCGATGGCTGTGGGGCCGTCTGCCGCACCGATGATACCGATGGAGGCGGCATCCCTGATGTCGAAGCCTAAAAGTGAGGCAAGACAGAGGGTAAAGAAAATACCGAACTGTGCCGCCGCACCGAAAAGCATAAGCTTCGGGTTTGTAAGCAGAGGGGTAAAGTCGATCATAGCACCGATGCCGATAAAAAGGATAAGGGGCATAAGCTCACCGAATTCATTGTCTACACCTACTCTGAAAAGCACATCTATGATATGCTTAGCGCCTGAGTTGGGAAGGTTTATGAGAATAGCACCGAAGCCCATAGGTAAAAGGAGAGAGGGCTCCATTTCCTTTTTGATAGCCAGGAAAATAAGTAAGGCGCCTATAATCCACATAGCTATCTGAGGAAAGGTAACGGTGGTAAAGTTTTCAAGTAATACGCCCATTTAACGACACCTCCGCAATCAGATAACAATAAGGATGTCGTCGGTGTTTACTGTAGTACCCTTGGTAACTAAAATCTGCTTAACGGTACCGTCACAGGGTGCGACGATGTCGTTTTCCATTTTCATAGCCTCTAAAACGAGGAGAACATCACCGGATTTGACAGCCTGTCCTACGGCTACATTTACACCGAGAATGGTGCCGGGCATGGGAGAGGGGATGTTTGTGCCTGCGGCAGAGGGAGCGGCAGGTGCTGCTGCAGGAGCGGGAGCGGCCACGGGAGCCTGAACGGGTGCGGCAGCGGCGGCAGAGATGTTTGTTACTACTGCTTCCTGCTCTGTTACTTCAACTTCGTAATTTTTTCCGTTTAAATTAACTACATACTTCATAATTATTTGTCCTCCATAAGTCTGATTGATTCAAATTTAAGTTTTTCGAGGGGTATTCCTGTTTTATCGGAAATGATAGCCATAATAACTGCGGCTTCCTTATCCTCTACGCCGGTAAGCACGGGGCCTGTGTAAACGGGAGCGACAACTGCGGGTGCAGTCACTGCTGCTTCGGCGGCAACAGGTGCTTTCTTGCCCGCGACAGCCTTTGCGATGTAAACATAGAGAATGAAGGCAACAGCGAAAAGAGCTACCGTAAGAGCAGGGAGAGGCAGACCTGATACCGCTACAGCCGTAGGACCGTCTGCACCGCCGATGATACCGACGGATAAGAATAAATTCATTAAATCCATTTCAGTATCTCCTTATGCCTCTCTGATGGTGTACTTATAGGTGTTCTTTGCCTTTTCGTCACGCTTGTCAAAGAAGGCCTCCGCCTGTGTGGGGAACGCAATATAGGAGAGAACATCCTCGTCACTTTTGGCTTTTGCGCCAATTTCCGCCTTGGCCTTTTCGAAATAGGGCTCGAGAGTGTCGGCAAAGCGGCAGGTAACAGGTGTTTCACCGCCGAGAATCTTTTCTGCAAGCTCCTTGTTGACCTCACCGGGAGCCTTACCGTAGAAGCCGAAGAAGTAGTTTTTGATTTCCTTGGAGATATTTTTATATCTTTCGCCGTTCAGGACATTTGATGTAGCCTGAACGCCTACCATCTGGCTCAGGGGTGTTACGAGGGGAGGATAGCCGAGATCCTTACGGACTCTGGGAACCTCGAGAAGAACCTCCTCGAACTTATCGAGCTTGCCTGCGGCTGTAAGCTGAGCAACAAGGTTGGAAAGCATACCGCCGGGAACCTGATAAAGGAGGGCATCTGTATCTGTGGCGAGTACCACGGGGTTGAGAAGACCGCTTTCGAGAGCCTTGGCTCTGACGGGCTTGAAGAAATCGTTGATTTTCTTAAGAGAGTCCATCTTTACATCGATTTCGTAGCCCTGCTGACCTAAGGCGTAAACGAGAGTTTCCGTGGGGGGCTGTGATGTACCGCCTGAGAAGCAGGAAATAGCTGTGTCGATAACATCTGCACCTGCCTCGACTGCCTTTTGCAGAGTGAGAGCGCCGAGACCTGTGGTGGAGTGAGTGTGTACCACTACGGGAAGCTTTACGGCGGCCTTGATAGCCTTAACCAGGTCGTAAGCCTCCTGAGGACTCATTATACCTGCCATATCCTTGATACAGATGGACATAACACCCATTTTTTCCATATCCTTGGCAAGCTGTACATAATTTTCCAGATTATGAATGGGGGAAAGAGTGTAGCAGATAGTACCTGAGGGATGAGCACCGCATTTGAGTGTTTCATCTACTGCAACCTCGATATTGCGAAGGTCATTGAGAGCGTCGAATATGCGGATGATGTCGATGCCGTTTTCCACACTCTTTCTTACGAAGGCACGGACCACATCATCGGGATAGTGCTTATAGCCTAAAAGGTTCTGTCCGCGAAGGAGCATCTGGAGCTTGGTGTTGGGACAGGCCTTGCGGATTTTTCGGAGTCTCTCCCAGGGATCTTCATTAAGGTAACGAAGACAGGAGTCGAAGGTTGCACCGCCCCAGCATTCGAGTGAATAGTAGCCTGCCTTATCAAGCTCAGCGAGAATGGGCTCAAATTCATCGAAGCTCATTCTTGTGGCGATAAGAGACTGATTTGCGTCACGAAGGACTGTTTCTGTGAATTGGACTTTCAAAATACCACCTCTGTTCATATTTTTAGCTGCAAAAAGTTTTTTGTTCTTTTTTAAAAACTAAATAATAAATCAAAAAATTTGCTATTTTATATCATACAGAAAAAAAAGAAATATTTCAAGGCTTTTCCGTTTTTTGCTAAATCTTTAGTAGTTTGCTCATTTTTTACACTTTTTATTTGTTTTTTTTATGGAAAAACATAAATCGCAGTAAACGCCGACGCCCGATAAGGCAGTATTTCTTTAAAAAGTGAAATAACTTCACAATAATGCGTTAAAAATCACCGATATGCGACAGCATTATCGGTGATTTTCGCCTTTTCTTGCAAAGCTATTTCGCATTTTAAAGTGCTTCGCAGTTTCGTAAGAACAGAAAATTTCTTGTATTGAAGCCACAAAACGCAGCAAGGCTGTCGCCTTGCGAGGCTTTTGGCAAAAATACAGGGAATTTTGTTCGAGAAACAAATACTTCCTTATCGGACGTCGGCGAAAATCGGTGCTTTTATATTTGTAATAAATTTGTTATAATTACTTTCGGAAGTTTTAATAGGGGCATTTTATAATAAATGCGTACCGTGAAAGGATGTTGCTGATTTAGGAATCACTTCCGCAGGAGGTGTCATCTTGAACGAATGTGAAAGATCTTTCGCTGCGCTCAAGATGACGGATTGATTTTTAAGCAGCGCAAGCAGGAAAAGGAGAGTTTTTATGTACAAAGTTCTGGTTTGTGATGATGACGAAGCTATAGTACGCTCGGTGGAAATTTATCTTAAGGCAGACGGCTATGACACTGTGAGAGCTTTTAACGGAAAGCAGGCAGTGGAAATTATGGAAAGGGAAGAGGTACACTGTATCATTATGGATGTGATGATGCCTGTTCTCGACGGAATAAATGCCACGCTGAAAATCAGAGAAAAAAGTAATGTGCCCATTATTTTTCTTTCTGCAAAAAGTGAAGACACTGACAAGATAGCCGGTCTCGGCTTCGGTGGTGACGACTATGTGACCAAGCCCTTCAGCCCTCTCGAGTTATGCGCGAGGGTGAAAAGTCAGATAAGGAGATATGTTTCTCTGGGCTCGGCAGTGAAAAAGGAAAATGTCATTACCACGGGCGGTCTTTCCATTGACCTTGAGGCGAAAAAGGTGACTGTGGACGGGGAGGAGGTCAGGCTCACCGCTACGGAATATAAGATTATAGAATATATGATGATCAATATGGACAAGACTCTTTCCTCAAATCAGATTTACGAAAATGTATGGAATGAAAATGCCTTCTCCACGGAAAAAACAGTAACGGTACATATCAGACGAATAAGAGAAAAAATAGAAATTGACACTAAAAACCCGAAATATATAAAGGTGGTGTGGGGAATTGGATACAGAATTGAAAAAATATAAAAGAGATATTATTAAAAGAGTGGTAGCTGTTCTCATCTGTCTTCTCTGCTTAAGCGGAATGACAAGGGAGGCTCTTTCCTCCGTCGATCATGCTGAAGCGGCGGATCTGGTTGCCGTTAATTTCAGCGATGCTCTGAAATATGATTTTCTGGGCAGGGAAAGAGACGAGTGGAACTATCAGACCTTCCGTAACGGTTATTCACTCCTTCTCGGATTTCTCGAAACGAAAATGAATGAGTTCGGAAACGGCACGGAAAAGGATTATCAAAAGAGACTGAAGGAATATAATGAAAATCTCGATAAAGAGGCGGACTTTTATAAGGACAGAGTTATTCTGGCCGCAGTGAATAACTTTTCGGAATTTGCGGATCTTTATAATACAGGGATAATAGAAATCACGGCTACTCATGCGGTGGAGGAAAACGGCGACAGTGTTACCTATGACCATAGTGATTATTACTACAGCGAGACGGATTTCAACTATTACCGCAGTATAGACGGAACGGTAAAGGAGCCTGTTCTTCCCCGTTCGGTCTCCGAGGAATTTAAAAGTGTAAAATACGATAATGTTTATTACAATAATCAGACGAGATTCATCTGTGATGATGAGGGCGATATTTTGGCCAAATACCTTCCCGGCTACTATGCCTTTACGGTGAATGGGGAAGCACTGAAGGAAGAGCTGCTTTTATCGGATGCTGTAAGAAAGTATTATTCCTCCTATGAGGAGTTTTATGAGCAGTATCTGCAGAGTGAAAAGAGAATAGAGGAGCACGCAGGCACAGCGAGATATTTCATCCGTGACAGCAAGGGTAATACCATTACTAACATAAAGGGCTTCGGCGAAAAAAGCAAGGTGCAGGAAATAAAGGACTATTTCGAAAAGCTCGGTAAATACTCCTACAGTCAGGACGGAGAGATTTATCTGAATAACGGAATGTTTTACAGTGATACATATCTCGACTGGTTTACAAGCCACAGCGACAGCTTTTCCTATAATGATGAGGAATATACTGCAGTGACACATACCACAATGCCCGAAATCGAAACAACAAGCATCGTGACAGCACCCAATGCAGTTGCACCGACTGTGAATAACGGTGACGGAGCTTATACTAATGAATACGGCGATGCGGTAACCGTACCCGAAACCACGAGAGTAGCCGTTTCTCTCATTAAACAGGAGAGCATAAGCTCCCGTGACATAGAGCTTTACATCGGCTTCGATAAAAACGCAGAATATAAAACCTGTCATTTCGCCAAGGTGGAAACCAATATAGCCATCGCAGAAAATATTATAGAAGAGGTTCTTCTCTCCTTCGGTGTATTCGGCACACTGCTTCTTATCTGTATTTTCTACCTTATAGCTATTACGGGTAAGAGAAAGGGCAGTAATGAAACGCATCTTTATAAAACGGATAAGATGTTCCCTGAAATCAGAATAGCCCTTGACGGAGGTCTGGCCTTTCTGTGCGGATGCGGAATCTACTATTTACTGGCGGTATTTTTTGATTCGGCGACGAGAAGCTTTATCGGCTTATGTATGCTGGTATTAATTATACTGTTCTTCCTTATTTGTCTCGACCTTCTTCTTTATCTCGTAAGGCATATCAAAAACCGCAGTCTGCTGAAAAATATCTTTATCGTCTGGCTTATAAGAAAGCTGATGAAATACGGCAGAAGGATAAAAACTTTCTTTGATGCTCATCTCCTTTACACCAAGGAGCTGAAAAAGACCGTGCTTATCAGAACGGCCATATTGGTAGGTATCAATGTTATTGTGGGCGGAGCAGCATTGTTGTTCTGTATGGATGATGCTTGGGAGATAAGCTGTTTTATAATAGCGGCTTTATTCCTATTCGATCTGTATGTTCTTTATAAAGGCTTGCGATTTGTCGGCGGTGTTGATAAGCTGTTTACTGTCATTAAGGAAATGCATGAGGGCAATACCGATGTTTACATCGAGAAAAATGCACTTCCGGATTATCTTTACCTTCCCGCAGAAAATCTCCAGTGTCTTTCTGAGGGCATTAAAGCCGCAGTCAATGAGGCAGTAAAGCAGGAAAAGACTAAGACGGAGCTTATCACCAATGTTTCTCACGACCTTAAAACTCCTCTTACGAGCATAATCAATTATGTGGATCTGATGAAAAAGTGCGACATCACCGATGAAACGGCTCTTTCCTACCTGCAGGTTTTAAGTGAAAAGAGTGACAGACTAAAGGTGCTTATCGAGGATCTGGTTGAAGCGTCAAAGGCTTCGGCAGGTGCTTTGTCCGTTGACTTCGTATGTGTGAGCTGTAGGGAGCTTATCAGTCAGCTTATTGGTGAGTTTGAGGATAGCTTCGGGGAAAAGAAGCTCGATACAATTATCTCTATTCCCGAAAGCGATGTCAGAATAAAAGCAGACAGCAAGCATATCTACAGGGTACTGGAAAATCTTTTCGTAAATGTCCGCAAATACGCTCTCGAAAGCACCCGTGTATATATCACCGTCAGTGAAAGAGACGGCAAGGGTATCATAAACATCAAAAATATCTCTGCCGCACCACTCAATATCAGCGCTGACGAGCTCAAGGAGCGTTTTGTCCGCGGTGAGCAGTCGAGAACTACCGAGGGCAACGGTCTGGGACTTTCCATTGCGGAAAATCTCTGTACTCTGCAGAACGGCAGTCTCGGCATAGAAATAAACGGTGACCTGTTCAGTGTTACGGTAGAAATGGAAAAGTTCAGATAAACGAAAAATCCTCCTGAGAAAATCCGTCCGAAAATTTTTCGGACGGATTTTTCATAAACTATTTATTACTGAGGAAAAATATGTTATTATAAATACAGCATATAAAAGGAGGAAATAATATGAGCGGAAAAACTGATCTCACTGCACTTTTTAAAATAGGCTACGGACTTTATGTTCTCACAGTAAAGGATGGCGAAAAGGAAAACGGCTGTATCATTAACACCGTTTCACAGCTTACGAGCAATCCTGTAAAGGTTGCCGTGACCGTGAATAAGGATAATTACACTCACGATTTCATCGTAAAGACAGGAAAGATGAATGTGAACTGTCTGAGCACCGATGCCCCCTTCGGTATTTTCGAGTGGTTCGGTTTTGTCAGCGGCAGAGAAAAGGATAAAATGGACGGAATGAGTGTCAGCAGAAGTGAAAACGGTATAGCTTATCTCAATTTCTTTATTAACTCCTTCCTTTCTCTCGAGGTGGAGTCTTCAGTTGATTTAGATACACACACTATGTTTATCTGCAGTGTTACTGAGGCAAAGGTGCTCAATGATAAGGAGAGTATGACCTACGCCTACTACCACGCAAATGTAAAGCCCAAGCCACAGCCCGAAAAGAAAAAGGGCTATGTGTGTAAAATCTGCGGCTATGTTTATGAGGGCGAGGAGCTGCCGCCCGATTTCGTGTGTCCTCTCTGCAAGCACGGAGCAGAGGATTTCGAAAAGCTGTAAAAGAAAAGATAATCTCTCCCGTTTTGTCAAGACAGGGAGAGATTTTTTTCACATAAACATACTTACTATGGAGGTGAGCAGGTTTTCTGCCAGCACAGCACCCAGAGCGTAAAGGGGAGCGACTCCTCCTTTTCTGAGGAGATATGCCATAGAGTTTTTTTGGTTTTCGAAGGAAGCGATTTCCTTAAGAGAGCTTACGGTATAATTTTTGTAAAGGTGGTTAGCCGTAAAGCCTGCTATGAGATTTACGATAAACTGCACACCCATAAAAGTAAGGACAGGTATATACAGAGCCTCCAGCTCCATAAGCATAGTGGCGGCATCGGACTCATTGGTAACAGCGGCTAATCTTTCCATCAGAGGCATTGCCTTATTCACGAAATCCAGCAGAGCCGGTGTGGATATAATGGAAAGGCAGAGATTTACCGTCATAAAGATAATGCCGGGCTTCACCAGCTTTCTGTAAAAGAACCAATAAGGTGAGAAGAAAAAGGCGGCGAAGTTAAAGGAAAGCTTTCTGCCGAAATCGAAGCGCTTGAACTTTTCGATGTATCGCATAGCAGAGGAGCCGATGAAGGCACCCATAAGGTTAGTATGGACACCGCAGGTTTTGTCTTCCTTAGGGAAGGGGCCTCCGAAGGAAAAATCCTCGCCGTCGGGAGAAAAGCCTGAGGATGAAGATATAACATCGATGAGCTTCTGCTCAACCTCGTCACGGGTAGGTGTGCTGTCGGTGACAGGTGTGCTGTCCTGTCCGAAGCCTTCGCCCTCTCCGAGAGTAAACGGGGGCTTGTATTCGGGAATATTGCTTTCTGCGGCAGGAGGAGTTTGCTCTTTTTCCTTTTCCTCCTCTCTGGCAGAGGCATCCACCACATTGTAGCCAAAAAGAGTGAACTTCATCGAGCACTGCTTACAGTGGTCGCTTCCCTCGGGGTTGCCGTAGCCGCAGTTAGGGCAGGGGATGGTTTTCGTTTTTTCGGGCAAGGGTACGGCAGGAGTGATTATTTCGGCACCTGTCCAGGTAAAGCTGTCACCGTGCTTGTGAGAGTTGACACAGCCACCGTGATTTTTATAGCACTCTCTGTGCTGAGGGGTGGCACATTCGGGGCATACGACGATGTCATCGTCGGCGGTAAAGATTTTACCGCAGCCGTCACAGATTTGATTTGTATATCGCATAGTTTTTTACTCCTTTATTATATTAATGATTATCCTTTCTTTCTACCCATAAAACGGGATTTGCCTCGATGTAGCTCCAAGCGTCAAGATAATCGTTTTCAGTTCGGATGATGTGGTCGTGGTAGGAACGCTGAAAAATGTTTTCTCCGACTTCCTTGTTAATTAATCTTTTCATTACTGAAACTGCACGGGGAACAAGGGAATTGGTAGGGGACGGCGCCATCCCCTACGGAATAATATATTTTCCTATATTTTAACCTCATTCATCCGTAAAAGCAACTATTTTTCATTATTTTATGCTTGGCGGGAAAAAATATTTAATTTTGATATTGCTCTTTAAAAATAAATGTGTATAATGTAAAAGGATAAATTTGTTTACACTATATGCTTAAGAGGTAGAATAAAGGTGAAACTTAAGATTTAATTAAAAAGGACACATCGACTCTATATATAATAGAAAGGAAAATTCCTATGATTCAGTTTGAAGAATTAAGATTAAGACTAATGGAAAGCGAAAAGCCTCTCGGTGAGCTCGCTTCCGCACTGGGCTTAGAGGAAATGGCTAAGGAGGTTGCTTCTCTTGAGGAGCAGTCGGCAGCCGAGGATTTCTGGAACGATCTGGCCAATTCGCAGAAGGTGCTTCAGAAGGTAGCCTCTCTTAAGGGTAAAATCAAAGCCTACGATGATCTGAAGACAGCCTATGAGGATGCATTGGTTATGATAGAGCTTTCCGACGAGGAGGGCGATCTTGACCTGCTTCCCGAATGTCAGGCAAG
This sequence comes from Clostridia bacterium, assembly GCA_017436375.1. Lineage (GTDB taxonomy): Bacteria > Bacillota > Clostridia > Oscillospirales > Acutalibacteraceae > UBA6857. Next base: position 12,096 of record JAFSDF010000080.1, read on the forward strand.
TGTAGAGGCTGTGGAGGCAGAGCTGGAAAAGCAGACCTTGGCCACACTCCTTTCAGGTGAATATGATGCTAAAAACGCCATTCTTACCTTCCACGCGGGTGCCGGCGGTACTGAGGCTCAGGACTGGTGTCAGATGCTGTTCAGAATGTACGGACAGTGGGCAACCAAGCACGGCTTCAAGTTCACCACCGTTGACTTCCTTGACGGTGATGAGGCAGGTCTCAAATCTGCTACCGTAGTTATCGAGGGCGAAAACGCCTACGGCTACCTTAAAAGTGAAATGGGCGTTCACCGACTGGTGCGTGTTTCTCCTTTTGACTCCTCGGGCAGAAGACACACCTCCTTCGCGTCTCTTGAGGTTATGCCCGAAATCGACGACACTATCGAGGTTGATATCAGCCCCGAGGACATCACTATGGAGGTTTACCGTGCCTCCGGTGCAGGCGGACAGAAGGTTAACAAGACCTCCTCTGCCGTCCGTCTTATCCATAATCCTACAGGTATCGTGGTATGCTGTCAGGTAGAGCGCAGTCAGCATCAGAACAGAGAAGTATGTATGAGAATGCTCAAATCCAAGCTTATCGAAATCAAGGAAAGAGAGCATCTGGAAAAAATCGAGGACATCAAGGGTGAGCAGAAGGAAATCGGCTGGGGCAGCCAGATCCGTTCCTATGTATTTATGCCCTACACCCTCGCCAAGGATCACAGAACAGGATTTGAAATGGGTAACATCAATGCAGTTATGGACGGTGAAATCGACGGCTTCATCAATGCTTATCTGAAAAAGCAGAGTCTGGATGCATTAGGCGCGGAGTGATATATATTATAATGTAATAAAGCAGGTAATCGGAAGATTGCCTGCTTTTGTGTGTGCAGATTGTTAATGATTGTGGTTGATTTTATACAGACCACAATTCCTCTGTCAAAATCAACAATTCCCCATTCGCTTTTTCGTCACAAGGAACAAATTTTTAATAATTATAAAAGTTTTCCGCTCCTGTTCTTGACTTTGTTGATTTTTTAATGCTATACTGATACTAACTAAAAGTGACTCTTTATGCCCTTTTGGGGATTTGTTGCACCAAAAAACAGTCAGGTCAGGGGCTGCGGTGTCTGTTTTTAAAAAGGAAAAAGGGTACACAGTGAATTTCGTTTTTATGGTTAATAAGCCATTTTATGAAATACATAAGTTAATTTTTATTAAGGAGGAAAATCTTAATGAAAAAGCAAATTAAAAAATCATTATCATTATTTATGGCAGTAATGATGTTACTGTCCTGCTGGGTGTGGGTAGCACCTGAGAAGGCAGAGGCTGGTAATATTACGGTAAAACAGGAGTATGAGGTTGAAATTGCATGGAATATTGCTGATGTAGCTGCTACCGGCGGTAATATTAAATATAAGACCTTAGGTGACGGCTGGGCTTCAGCAGAAAGCAGCGAAGTTACGAAAGTGGGTTCACTTGCTAATGAAAATAAGGTAAGTAAAGGTGACCATAGCTACAGTTGGACGACAACTGCTTTTCCAACTAATATCAAGCTTACTGTTAACAACGGATCATCAGGCGGAATCTTTGGGATTGGTGCTACTAAGGGTCGTACTACTGTTAAATATGTTAAGATCAACGGAAAGGTTGTTTATGACGGAGGTTGTACATGGACAGGCAATAATACGGCTAACATGTATCCCAAATATACTGATCCTGTAGGTGGAAACCTTGGTACAGTTGGTGCTTCGAACGCTGATGGTAGCTGTACCGGTAATTTCAACTGGCCCAGACCTATGGTTTTAGGCTTTGTGGATTCTACTACAGCTGACGGCACAGCGATTAACATTAATCCTCTCGCTGAAATCGGAAAGGATCCCAGCAAGGGCACTACCTCCTTCGATATCTCTAAGTATACGTTCTATGACCAGTACGGTGTAAAGGTTCCGTACGAGTGGACAACCAATGGTAGAATATGTAATTTTTCCTACTCGACTCATATAGCAAAGGGTATTAACAGCTCGACTCCGGTCGAGGATACTAACATCGCCACAGATAAAGATTCTCCCGACACTGTGGTTGTTAAGCCTGAGCTGCAGATAAGTGACCCGAAGGCTGACGGTATAAATAAGCAGTATTATCTCGTAGGCACCTATGCTCTGGATGACCCCTTCAGTGGTAATCTCGAGTATTCCAGAGTTTCGGCTCCCATTAACATCACTTATCCTAAGTATACCGTTAACTTCCTTAATGATATTGATGCTACTATTGCTGTGGGTGACGATAGTTATACAAAGGAATACGCCTTCTCAGGTGCTCACAGTGCAACTATCGCCTATCCTACCAAAACAGAAGCTGAAGGCTATACCTTCTACGATTACTGGTCAAAGCCTCAGCCGACATTCGGAGCAGCGAACTATAACGCTCTGACTGCTGATTTCGCCAAGCCCTGTACAACCGAGGACTATACGGCTTATGTGGAACAGGCAGAGGGTGACAATGATGAAAACACCAAGGTTGTTTCCTATACCGAAACAGTAGGTGGCAAAACAGAGACATACCAGATAGTAAAAACTGAAGACGGTATATGGTATGATGCAGGCAAGAAGCTCGATCCTTCCACTGCAAAGACCATCGATGTTTCTGAAAACTATGCAAACTTTACTGAGAACTGGTACGGCTACTGGCTTTCCAAGGACCTTACCGTTAAGTTCTATGATGTAGACGGTGCCTTCTTCGGACAGAAGACAGTAAAGAGCGGTCAGACACAGAGTGCTATCGTGTGGCCGGAATCAAAGTACTCAACATATACCAGCGGTGCTTTCACCTTTACTGTTGATCCTTACGTCTGGCAAAACACCGACGGTACGGAAATCGATGAGAGAGGTCACGAATTTACTAAGGATCTTATCCTTACACCGAAGCTTACCAGAAAAGAATTCAAAGATACATATAAAGTTTTGTTCATTAATCCGAATAACGGTGAACCTGTAACGGTAGGTACAGAGGGCGGCACTTATGCTTACCGCGCTGGTATCAAAGCTCGTGCGGATGAGGCTCTGGGTAAAATTGCGGCTACTCCCACTGATGTAAAGGACGACCTTCACTACAGCTATGAGCTTCTCGGCTGGTCTTCAGTAGAGCCCACCACAGGTAAAAACTATCATGTTCTCCTCGAGGATGCTGACTTCGATGCTAACGGTACAGCTATCGGTCTTAACAGCGACTGGGTTGTAAGAAGTGAGGTTAACTACTACGCAGTATACAGAAGACACACCAAGACCTATGCAGTAGACTTTAAATATAAGGATGCTACAGGTACAGATGTTACCAGACAGGTCAAGGTTAAGTACGGTGCTACTCTCGTGCCTCCCACTGACTATGTTCCTTACAGCTATGTTACTAAGGGCTTTGGTTACACCTTCAATAAGTGGTCCTATAAAACTGTTGACGGCGCTGCTGAGCTCGACTATTCTGCTACTATTACCTTTACAAGTGACAATATTGAGATAACAGGTGCCGCTCTCGAAGGAGCAGAGGAATTTGAACCGATTAAGATCACTGCCACCTACGGTGCTCCCGTAGCTACTCCCTACACGGTTACATTTAATTATGTAGACGATAAGGGTGAAGATGTTTCTAAGAATGTCGAGGTTAAGAATGAAGAGTTTATTCTCCAGGGCACAGTAGCTGCTCTTAAGCCTGCAGAAAAGTGGGATCACGAGGATCAGCTCTATACCTATGCAAATATGTGGGAAATCACTGACGGTGCCGCTACTGTAGGTGTCGGCGGTGCAGAGAAGAAGGTCGGTGACATTATCGACACCGCACAGCTTATCTCTCTTACACCCACATCTAATCTCATTCTTAAGGCAGTTTACGCTAATCCTGTACCCTTCTACACCGTAACCTATATCGACGGTGCAAAGACATACACAGATAGAGTTCTTAAGGACTCCAATGTTCCCGAGTGGACCAACAAGGTTACAAACAATAACGGTACTCCCGATGATTCAAGTGATGACTTCGAGGAAGATAAGATTTATGTTCCCGAGGATTACAAGGGTGACGGCGGTACCTATGAGTTCCAGGGCTGGTACGATGAAAAGCAGACTGACGAAACCTTTAGGGCTACAAACGGTAATAAGGTTACAGCTGCTGATAAGGTAACGGGCAATCTTACTCTTTATTCACAGTTCAAGTTCATTCCCGATACCTTCACTGTTAAGTTTATGAACTATGACGGTACGGTTCAGCTTTCCGCAGGTAAATTCGAAAAGGGACAGAACATCGAAGCAATCACTGCAGTGGCCAATAAGGCCGCACAGGGCAGAGCAGCTGATGACACCTATACTTATCTCTTCCTCGGTTGGGATAAGGAGGTTCCCACCTTCTGCGAGGGCCACGATGTAACCTTTACTGCACAGTATAAGCCTGTTTACAAATACTACGATGCCAAGTGGTATAACTCCACGCTCGTAGACGGCGAATGGGTAGCTGATGAAAATAATCTCCTTGCTACTACACACCATACCTATAACAGCAAGCTTTACACTCCCTCAGTGGATAACCTCACTTGCCTCGTAACTCCTCCCGAAGAAGGACAGAACTATGTATTCGCAGGCTGGTACTATAAGGATGCAGAGGGCAATGCACATAAGTATGAGAGAGGTATGCTCATCACTTCAGAGATGGAGTTCTATGCTACATACACTCTTACAGATAAGGTTTACACAGTAACTACTGTAGTAAGAGGCGAGGAAACAGAGTACAGCGTAGCTTCAGGCGACACTGTAAACATCCCCGATCCTCAGGCAGGCTATGTTGATGCCGATAAGCACGATGCATTCGATGGCTGGTACACAGATGCAGCTTGCACTGTAAAATTTGATGTAGCTACAGTAATCACAGAAAACACTAAGATTTACGCTAAGTTCACAGAGGGTGAACACGCTTTCACAAACAAGAATGTCAAGACAGTTCCCACCTACTATGCTGCGGGTGAAATGGAATTATGGTGCTCCTGCGATGAGACCAAGACAAAGACTACAGAGCCTATCGCTATGCTCAACGATACTAAGGTTCCCACAGGTACCATCTATCTCGGCGGTAATTCCTGGAGCTCCAAGGGCACCCCGGCTTATGAAACAGACGGTCAGGATATCAGCATTTTCGTTAATGAGGATACAGATGTTATCATCACATCAAACGATACAGGCGGATGCAATTGCGGTGAGGAAGACTGTGCAGATTGTGCAAACGATGCTCTCTACAATCCCTCCGGTATCGGTAAGGGCGTAAGATACATCAGAGCCTTCGCATTCCCTGCTGAGACGGTTCTTACAGCAGAGAACTACGGTGCTGCTCAGGATCTCGCACTTGATGTTTATGTAGATGAAACAGAGGCTCTTACAAACAACGCCAACTTCGCAGTTAAGCTCGGTGACTTCATTGTTGCTGACCTTGATGCAGATGGCAAAGTTCAGTATGATGATGAAGGTAATATCAAGTACAAGTCTCTCGAAAGCGGTGAGTCCTACATCATTTACTATTATGTAACTGATAAGGCAGGCAACCAGCTTAACAGAAAGGTAAGAACAGCTAAGTTTATCTACGATAACACAGATCCCGTATTCACAGTAGACGGTGAATCAGACGGAGCTGTTATTCCCACCTACTGCGGTACCGCTACAGTAGAGGGTATCGAAAAGGATGCAGTTCTTACAGTTAACGGTACACCCGTAAATGTTAAGTATGAAGATGGTGCAGAAACCGGCACATACGAAATCAATTATGCAGAGGGCATGGATAATGTAATTATCACTGCTACCGATAAGGCAGGCAACTCCTATTCAAAGAAGATCAAGATAGCTCAGCACAGCTACCTTCTGACCAAGCAGGAGGCTTCCTGCGGTGTTGCCGGCTATGAGAAGGAAGTATGTATCATCTGCGGTGATGTAAAGACAGATAAAACATCTCCTGCACTTGACCATCTCTGGAGCGGCCGTGAGGTTATACCTGCTGACTGTGTAAATATCGGTAGTGTAGTTGTAACCTGTGAAATTTGTGGCAAGAAAGTTACTACACAGTATGAGGAAGACGGTATTACACCTGTAATTCCTGCACTCGGCCACAGCTTCGAAAAAGATGAAAACGGTGAAATAATCTATAAAACAGTAACCGCATCCACCTGTAAGACAAATGGCCTCGGTGAGGCATACTGTACCGAGTGTAACGGTGAGCTCGAGGGCGGCTATATCACTACAGAGCTTGCACTCGATCCCGATAACCACGAGGATATTACAGTTACAGAGGTACCTGCTGACTGTATACACAACGGCTACTATACCAAGGCCTGCAGCTGCGGTAAAATTATCGAGCATAAGGATCACGAAACCGATTCCGAAATCTATGCAGCTAAGGGACACGGCGAAACAGCCTGGGAAATCATCAAGGAGGCTTCTTGCTACGAGCCCGGAACAATGGTAGAAAAATGTACAGTATGTACAGCTATCATCACCGCTGAGACAGCCTACGGCTACGCCGATAATGCAGACGGCGACTACGCTTATGTAACCGATGAAGAAGGAAATAAGGTAGAAGTTGACGGCAAGTATCAGTATTATCTCGTTCCCGCTACAGGCGAGCACATTAAGATTCTTGCTAACCCCGATACCTATAAGGAGGAAGGCGTAGTAAAGTATAAGTGTGCTACGGAAGGCTGTCCCCATAAATATGATGATAAGATTCTCGAAAACGAGGAGCTTAAGGAGTACACAGTCAAGTTCCTTACAGAGGACGGCGAAACTGTTCTCGCTACAATCAAAAAGACCGAAGGCGACTACATTCTTGCTAATGCAGTAACTGCTCCCACTAAGGCTTCAACTGTCGAATACAAGTATAGCTTCGCAGGCTGGGTTGATGCTGACGGCAAGACTCACAAGCTTCCTCTCGAGGTTACTAAGGATATGACCCTCAAGGCAAGCTATAAGGAAACAAAGATTACGTATACACATCAGTTCTTAGTTCCCACCACTTGGGCTACAACTCTTGCAGATGAAGTAAACACAGTCGAGTTTGCTAAGCTTATCGGTGCCTACGGTGATGAAAGAGTTCCTTCAGGTAAGCCTGTATTCACACATGAGGATGCTGATGAGGATGCAAGACTCAAGGCACTCTATACCTTCGAATTCAAGGGCTGGAAGAATGCCGAGGGTGTATTAGTAACTGACTTTACGGTTTCAGGCGATGCTACCTTTACTGCATACTTCGAAGCCAAGGCTATCCAGCACGAAGTAATCTTCTATAACGGCGACAAGGTTATCCATACAGCTACCGTAAATGCCGGTGCATCGGCAGAATATAATAAGTATGACGACAAGGGTACAGAGGATACATCAGACGATGTTCTCATCGTTCCCGAAAAGGATTACGACGATTCTTACCACTACAGCTTCTCAGGCAATTGGTACACAGATCCCGCCTGCGCAGACGAAGACGAGTACAAAGGCGAGGCTATCACAGGCAAGACCAGACTCTATGCCGGCTTCACAGCTACAGAACACTCATATACAGTAAACACCGAGGTTGGCTCAGTAGTAGACGAAGCAGCTCCCGATATTAAGGACGGTATCGTTCAGAAGGCAGACTGTCTCCTTCCCGAGCTTACCGAAATGATCTGCTCCTGCGGTCATACCAAGACAGAGCAGACAGGTGAAGCTCTCGGTCACGATCAGTATAAGAGAGATGAAAACGGCGACTATGTTCTTGTAGACGGCGAAAAGGTAGAAAACATCGAAACCGTTACCACTGACAACGGCGTATTCAGAGTGCTCAGGTGCTCCAGATGCGGCGAAGCAATCAGCGAGGACGAGGTTTCCGTAACAGTTACCTTCAAGCACGAAAACGGCACTAAGGATTATACCGTTAAGCTCGATGTAAATGCCGATATCGTATATGAGACCAAGCCCGAAAAGGCTGCAACTGCTCAGTACACCTTTGAGTTCCTCGGCTGGTACGCAGAGGGCGATGCTACTCAGACAGTAGTAACCTCCTTCGGTAAGGCAGATGCAGATAAGACCTTCGTAGCTAAGTATAAGGAGACAATCCGCAAGTACACCGTATCCTATGTAGATTACAACAACGATGTAATCGCTACAGCAGAGATCGAATACGGCAAGAAGGTTTCCGATGCTCTTACAGCTCCTGCAGCTCCTGTAAAGCCCGCTACCGAAAATGACCACTTTACATTCCTTAACTGGTCTGTAGCGGCTGATACAGTAGTAACAGAGTCTATCCGCATCAAGCCCGAGTATGAGACAGAAGGACATGACTTCAAGAAGACTGGCGCAACAACCGGTGCAACCTGTACAGAGCCCGGCGGCGATGTCTGGGCATGCTCCTGCGGTGCTCAGAAGACATCAGGCGGCACACCTGCTATCGGACACAACTATAATATCGTAGTCGATAAGAAGGATGCTACCTACGATGAAGCAGGTTACATCAAGGAAAAATGTGCTAACTGTGGCGACATCAGAACAAGAGAGATTCCCAAGCGCGAATATAAGTACATCACAGTTACCGTTAAGAATTCTGACGGTGCAGTGGTAGAAGGTGCTAAGGTAGACCTTTACCGCGGTGAGGGTGAATGGGTAGCCGCCAACTATACAAACGCTGACGGCGTGGTTACCTTTAAGGTAGGCGATGAGAACTACAAGTACTCAGTTCTTATCTCCGGAGTTCCCGGCCTCGAAAATCAGGAAATCGAGGTTGGTGCAGGTGAAAACAAGGAAATCAATGTAGATAAGCCTCAGGTTACCTGCTCCTGCTCCTGCCACAGACCCGGCTTCTGGGGTATGCTGTTCAGATTCTTCCACAAGATTATCTCCTGGTTCACAGGAAGAATCAGCTGCTGCAGCTGTCCCGATCCCAAATATTAATAGGCAAGCTTAATAAAACAAGCGGTGGCATCAGCTACCGCTTGTTTTTATGCTGAAAAACAGCGTTTTTCAATATATAGTGTAGGCAAAACAGCACCAGTAACAAGATGCTGTTTTTTGCTTTTTTTGATGAAAAAAGGGCCGAAAAAACGGTGATTTTTTATATAAGTAAAACTGAACAAAATAAACTTTTGTTATATATGCAAATAGTAGAATAAAAAAAATATTAAAAAATATATTGAAAATCTTTATTTTTGATGTTATACTACCTATAGTTATAGGTGTCTCTATGGGCATTTTGCACCCTTTTTTCGGGTAAAAGGCTCGGTATTATTATAGGGAATCCTATTTGTAATATATTCATTCTTTCATTTTTAAGGAGGAAAAAATTATGAAAGTTGGTAAAAAAGTACTAAGTACCTTGCTCGCTATCATTATGATAGTGTCCAGCGTGTCGGTGTGCTTCAGCGTTCTCGGTGCGGAAAGCTCCGTAAAGATGCTGATTACCCGTATTGAGCAGCATTATGCTACTCTTGCTGACTACATCCTCGCAGCCAAAGCAGACGGTGCTACGGCTGACGATCTGAAAAAGGTACCAAAGTCACGTACGGTAGGTCAATGGGAGGTTGAGCTTGACTCATCCACATCGTCCTGGCACTGGGTGACTTCTGCCTATGCTGCAGTAGCCGAGGGCTATGCAGACGGTACAAAATCTATAAAGGAGATTAATGATGCCATCAAGGATGATGTGAGCAATTACGCTGACAAAGCACTCGACGTGGATAAGTATAACGAGGTTCTCGATTACTTCGCATTCGGCGATGCTTCTGTCACTACGACGCTTTACATCGGTGAAGGCTTTGATATCCTTCAGTGGGCTCCTGATTATACTCAGATCCCTGAAAGTGCAGATGACCTTCAGCTTTACAGTGCTACTGCGACCTTTACTGTAGACTCAGCTACAGGCAAAGTGAGCGAAGTTAAGTTCGAGAATGCTCAGCAGGACTCAGCAGCTCTCGCAGGTAATATGGCTATGGTTAAGGAAGCTATCGCTGACTTTATCACTAAGGCTGATACATGGTTCAATACTGACTATTCAGCTCTTGATGTTGACATTCTCAACGAAACCGTTAAGGGTATTTCTGAAGATATCGTTACCTATGAGCTCGCTGTTACTGTCGGTAACTATGAGGAGGTATGGGATGCCTATGTTGCCCCTGCCATCACAGGTAACAGAAAATGGGCTGAGGTTAAGCAGTGGTATAAGACCAACATCGTTGGTTATATCGCTGATGCTTATGCTGCCCAGTATAAGGATGCTATCGATGCTATCTTCGCCACAGCTGAGACACAGACTGCAGGCGCAGACCTTCTCGAAAGCTATAAGCTCATTCAGGCTGAGCTCGATAAGTTAAACGAGCAGACTGCTTATAACGGTGACGAAACAGTTAACATCACCGATATGATCATCGAGGCTATGCCCCGTACTGCTTATAACAAGATCCTCGAGGATCACCAGAAGCTCGGCTACCGTGTAGCAGAGGCCTTCGCTAATGAGCAGTTCAAGGATTTCATCGACCTGTATGTTCAGGTAGTAGACACTGATAACCAGGATCCTGTTGTTATTACATCATCAGCCGCCAAGGCTATGGGTCATGTATGGGAGGAAACCTGCTCAGCTACTCCCTGCACTGAGCTCTGCCCTGCCAGCGGTAAGGTAACAGTCGGTGATGACGGCGTTGTAGTTCCTTATACATATACCGTTCAGGATGAAAACGGTAATGAGGTGGAATATACCTGTACAGTAACAGAGGCTCACTGCGTTCATTATCACTATAATCTGGCATACGATTTCTACTTCGGTACCGATGACAAAGCAGGTGCCGCAGATGTTGTTGCCGTTTTTGAGCAGAATGTACTTCCCTATATCACAAATGCCGCCGGCGTAATAGAGTGGGGCTATCTCCAGGATGTAGGTAAAGATCTCGAGGGCAAAGATCCTAACTTCGTTACCTTAAACGAGAGAAACTGGACCGTATTTACTAACGCAGTCGGCGTAGTTAACCTGGATGTTAACGGTGCTACATATAAGGAATATAAGGCACAGATGGATGCCTATATGGATGCTGCCATCCTCACAGGTAGCATGACCTATGCACAGATTTCCGGTATGGTTAACGATATGCTCGCTATGGGCTACAAGTCCTGTAAGGAGCTCTCCACTAATGTCGGTACCAAGGATCTTTTTGAAAAGATTTTCGGTAAGGCAGAAGACGGCGAGGGTATGGTTCCCTATGACGAATTCATCAACGACCTTAAGCGTCGTGCAGTTAACCGTATCTATGACCTCGTAGATCAGGTTTACTACTACTACGACGAAGGTGACGGCACAATGGATAATAATAAGGGTGTCGTTGCTTACCATAACTTTGAAGCTATCCTCGGTGCTTACAGTGCGGTTTCCGGTGAGGCTCTTCCCGGTGTGCTCCTTAAGTTCCTCAACGCTGCTCCCGTTTACAATCCTGGAGCAGAGCAGTTCGCAGAAAAGGTAGCAGAGGATGCTGATTATGTAAGAACCTTTGATGCTGTTTCTGCTTACTATGACAGCGTTACCACTGACCAGGACGGACAGATCTCCGTTGTGGCTCAGGCAGAGGCTTACCGTGATATGCTAAAGCAGCTCCGCGATAGCGAAGGCGGCGCTTTAGCTGATAATGTTATCCGCGATAAGCTCTTCGATCGTTATAAGGATGGAAGAAACTATACTGATGCTACTATGTATGAGTATCTCTGGCAGTCAAAGACAGGCACTCTCGACTACGGCTTCGTTCAGGAAATCCTCGATGCAGTTGGTGTTGTTACAACCCAGGGTGCGAGAGACCTTCTTGCCGGTGCTGTTGACGCTATCGATAAAATGCTCATTTCAGAGGATATGGGTTCACTCCTCGGTGCCCTCCTTAGGGGTGAAAAGCATAAGACAAAGGTTAATAAGACAACAGGTATAACCAAGTACGGTTATGTCGGCTCAACCAATGCAGACGGCACCGGTACGAAGAAGATTTTCTGGATAAGTGATGCAGAAAATGCAAATGCTGCAAATCTTGATGGCACAACTATGCAGGGTTATACCCTTAAGGCTATGACCAATTCTCTCGGCTATTGGGAATATGCCTATGCCTATGACCATGACGGTGATCCTAACACAGCTAAGTTTACTCCTACCGTAGGTTCAGAGTGTAAGAACCTTAAGGAGTGGCTCGTTTCTACCATTATTTCTTACCTTTTCAGCGGTGAGCTTCACACTATGCTCTTTAAGCTTCTCAATGAAATGGTAGGTCCCATGATTTACGATATGGCAGGCCGAATGGGTGAAATGAAGGCTATAGGTATTACATTGCTCGCAGAGGATGATAACTCATATTACTTCCCTACATTCCTCCGTTGCGCCCTTGCAACCATGCCTCACTTATATACAGCTAACTCAGATTATACAACTCATGACGGCGTAAAATATGATTTTGGTCAGACCGGTGTTCACTTCTATAAATGGTTTAACGGTGATTTCTGGGGTGATGAATGGGACTATTCCAAGGTTCTTGAACTCTGTTCTAAAGCCGGTTGGGACACCAAGGCTGATAAATATACTAGAACTTATTGGAATGAAAAGCCTCTTGCCAACTATTCTCGTGGTCGTACAGAACCTTATGGTATTACTCCGGAGGAATGGGCGTCTTTCGATAGCAATGCAGCATGGCACATTGACTCATTTGATGATTTCTATAGAGCTCTCGCTTCAGCTACCTGTGGTTATCAGCCGATTCTTTCAGGTCTTTTAACTTCAGACGAATCATACTATGCACTTAAGGTTGACGTTTTGGGTGACCTCACAGGTGATATTAAGTTCTGGGCATCAGAGGATAACATTTACGACAATATCCTTGTTCCTCTTTTCGAAGTCCTTGGCATTGAGAATTATGTAAGTACTGATCAGATAAAGGCAGACGGCAAGGTTACCGGCGAATCAGGTTCAACAATGATTCTCTCTAACTATGGCCTTGACCTTTGGACTCACCTTCTTTCTCCTCTTGTTACGTGGATTGAAACTGAGTTGTTCGCTAACCCTGTTGAAACAATCCTCAATATTCTTCCCAATCTCGTTGCTGCTCTTGAGTACAACCAGATTTTCCCGAAGATCCAGAATATCGTTCTCCAGTATTATTATGAGGTAAAGGTTTTAGGCATTAAGGCTGCTAGCGGCGGCGGTATAATGAACCTTTCCAAGGATACCATTCTTCCTCTCCTTAAGGGTATCGAGCTCAAGAAGGGCTTCACAGGTCTCCTCGAAAGTCTTTCAAAGATTACCAAGGGCACACCCGCTAATGCTCCGCCAAAGAATGACGACGGTACGGATAATCTGACGGGCTATCTGACTACGGCGGATAAGAACGCTAAGGGAGAAACCCTGTATTACGACTATAATAACGGCTCATATACAAATCCCACCACGGAGAATCCCGACGGAACAAAGGTAACAAAGACAGTAGCATACCGCGATAAGGACGGTAACTACTACTTCGCTACCGGTATGCTTTCACAGACACTCTTCGGTCTCTTCGGAGAGAGGGTATTTGACGGCTACACCAAGAAGGGTAATGACTACTCACTTTCACTTACCATTCCCGTTAACCGTCTTATGGCTATGTGTACTATGGCAGACGGTTATCCGAAGACGGTACCCGTAGTTAAGGAAACTCTTACCATCTATCACCTCAAAGCAGCCCCCGCAGATGTACTTCTCGTGCTTCTCCGCTGGCTGATGAATGACGGTGTTCTTACCACTGTAGGTAAGCTCCTCGGTGCTGAGGGAATACTCGGCACTGTACTCGGTGCTCTCACCGGTCAGGCAGATAACATCGCAGGTATTCTTGTTTCACTCCTTAATGAGTACAATGTTGACCTTTATCCCTATGTAAATGCATACGCAACTACTCTTGACAATGATGCATCTAACGATAAGATGTCATGGGCTAATAAAGATCTCGGTGTAGACAGCTTCGTACTCGGTGAATACCTCACTGAGTCTACCGGCTACGCTTATGAAGGAGCGACAGGCGTCGATAAGATTAATGCCGCTATTAAGAATGTTGACGATCTCATTCCTGCTCTTATTCCCACCCTCCTTGACCTTTTAGGTGACACGCTTGACGGCTTCCTCGGTAAGCCTCTCAACCTCCTCGGTCAGGAAATCGATCTCGGCTTCGTTCAGACTGCACTTGACAACATCGAGAAAGGCGACACACTCGCTGATATCGTTGCTGATATTATTGCCTCTGACGAGCTTATGCAGATCGTTGCAGAGCTTCTCTTCAATCCCACTACAGCTATCGATGAAGAGACAGGTGACGAGGTAGAGAAGCCCGGTCTCCTTCCCGGTATACTCGGCGGTGAAATGGTAGCTAAGCTTCTTCCTGCTCTCGCAGACTTCGGCTTTGATGTAAGCCCCAACGGCTTCTATAAGATGGTCAGCGGCAACTTCTATAATCCCGGTCTCGCCGCTTGGCTGAAATCCTGCGGTGCTGACAAGGCTGACTGCACATGGGATAAGATTACAGCTCCTGCCGACGGCTTTAACTGGTATCAGGGTAAAACCCTTAACACAAACGAGCAGAAGGTAGATGCATTCTTCAGAGTCATCACCGACCTTATCGCACCTCTTAACCCCATCTTCTCACTCATTCTCTGCGGTGAAGACCTTACCTACTTTGATGAGCTTACTCTCGAGGGCGGTAACGGCTACTCTACAGGTCTCGTAATGATCCTTGAAGCTCTCGGTGTTGGTGATGTTCAGATCCCCGGCACAAACAATACTTATTACAAGGCTTCAATGTCTAAAACGACTTACCTTGAATATGTATTCGGTAATTCCGATCCGACAACTAACCAGGGCAGTAACAGAAACTGGCCGTCAGTCAACTCTCCTCTCGATCCTCTCTTTGTTGGTCTCAGAGCACTTCTCGTAGGTGACGATACCGCTAAAGTAACAGGTATCCTTGAGAGTCCTCTCACAGCTATTCTCGAGTTACTTCCCAGAGTTGCATACTTTATGTACACCTATGACACAGACGAAAAGGACGAGTCAGGTGCTCCCATCAGAACATCTAACCTCGCTCAGTCTGTAAAGAACCTCATCGGTCCCGTACTTAAGATCCTTGACATTATTGATCCTGTTCTTTCTAAGATCCTCGAGCTTGATGTGGCTCAGCTCATCAGTGACTTCCTCGATCTCGAAACCACGATCAACACCGCTATTTCCAAGGCTGTAGCCAAGGAAGGTCTGACTGATGCTCAGATCAACATCAGCTCCTTCATCGACTTCGGTGCTCTCGCAGTCTGCGGCGGTAATATGACAGTATATACTACTAATGCTGATACCGGTACATTACCCGGTAATATCGATGTCTTCTACTATTCCGATGGTGTGGCAGGTCAGGCATTTGTAACTCTCGTTCGTTCTATCCTTACTGAGGATATGCTTAAGCTCTTCAGCAGAATTTATGAGAACTTCATCGCCAGCGGCGGTATCGACGGCACAGCTCCCGAACCTGAAGAGGTTGTTCGTCTTACAAACATCGCCAACGGTCTCGTTGACCGCTGTAAGACTCCTAACCTTGATGCAAACGGCAAGTACAACGGTACTGCAGTTGACATCATCGTAGGTATCCTCGTAGACCTTCTCACTGACTATGAGCCCGGCACAGGCATTCCCATGTTCTATACGAACCTCGGTAAGGCTCTTGACGATGCTATTGATAATGCAGATGCTATTATCGATAAATACGGTCTTGAGCATGAAGGCTATGATTGGGAGTCAATCACTAAGGATGAAAACGGTAATGTACTCTTCACTAAGGAAGAAGTAAACGAGACTATGGACAGCCTTGACATCGTTATTTCCAAGGCTCTTCCCGACATTCTCGGCATCCTTGTAGGTACAGGTACTCTCGACCTTTCAAAGCTCGGTGTTGAGCTTGATACAAGCACAGGTCTCTTTGACATCGTGGCAGGTCTCCTCGGTGACCTCGTATTCAACGATAAGATGATGACCACCATCTATGATGCTCTTATGGGTATCTTCGGCGGCGGTATCGGTAACTTCCGTGACCTCGCTAAGGAAGCAGGCTTTGATATAACTGCTAAAACACTTTATCTCAGTAATGATACAGGCGCAGCCCTTAAGGATTATATGAGCTACAACCTTACTATCGATGCTAACGGTCAGGTTAACGGCGAAGACCTTGCATGGAATATGATTAAGGATGCTCACTCAATCCAGGCTTATGAATATGATGAAAACGGTAATGTTGTTATCGAAGACGGCGCAGTTAAGCTCGCTGAAACCGAAGACGGCAAGCCCGTATACGACTCAACTGTCTCCTACTACAATCAGAAGAAGGACGCTGACGGTAAGTATATCTACACCTACACCAACGCTAACGGTGAAGCTGTCGAATACACCAGCGAGCTCTCTAACCTTAAGTCCTTCGCAGTCAAGACAGGCACTAAGGAAGTAGAAAATGAAGACGGTGAAACAGAAACCGTAGATGTTTACACCAAGTATGCACTTACACCTGTATACGATGAAACATCCCAGAATACCGATATCACCTGGACCTTCGGCTTCCAGGAGGGCAACACAAACTTCTATAACAACCTCGGCATATTTGTATCCTCACTCTGGGATTTCATCGCTCAGCTCGAAGATATCCTTATCGCTCTCTTCTTCGGTGAAGATACCAATACAGCTGTAAAGGCATTTGATACCCTCAATATCGAAGGTCAGGATACCTATGAAAATACTATCCTTCCGCTTCTTCGCGGCTTCGGTCTTGATGCTATCCTTTCGTACCTTGACACTAACTATGTTCTCGATGAAAACGGTGATGCTACAACTACCACCTACCTGGCAGCTCTTAACGCAAAGCGCGGTGAGAAGTACGGCACTACAGCTATCCCCAACAGACTCATCAAGCATAATGAGGGTATGAAGCAGGCTATGGGCGGCGAGTACGATATGGAAAAATTCCTCCAGATCGTTGTTAACTACGTATTCTATTTCGTAGAGATTCTCGCTGAGTATCCCATCGCTACTCTCGCTAATATGCTTCCCACTCTTGCTTACTTCATCGTAGGTGACGGTCTTAACGAAGTTGTTTCTAACCTCCTCACCTTCATAATGGTATTCATCGAAAGACTCGGTCCCGTGCTTTCAGTTAATGTTAATGACCTTGGTGCAGGTCTCATCGACTACCTCGGTACAAACACATGGACTACCTTCCAGGAAATCTTCAAGTTCTACGAAGGTAAGGACGGCAACAAGTACTACGACGAAATCAGCTATGACGAGGACGGTAACATCATCAGAACTCCCGTTCCTGCTGAGCAGGCAGAAATCTCACTTACAGAGGCTCTCGTATCCTTCCTTGCTAATATCAAGATTGATATGGCAGGCATCTATAAGTATGATCAGCCCTACTACAGAACCATCACAACCTTCATCGATGCCGAGGCAGAAAATACTGCTTGGGACATCATCAATGCTAACACAGATGAAGACGGTGTAACCGATCCTGTTAAGCTTGAGGAGGCAAGACAGCTCCGTTCAGACGCTCTCATAGAGTTCTTTACCTCTCTCGCAGCTCTCGCTGATCCCTTCGGTGCAAGCTATACTGATGCTGGCGGCGAAACACATAACATCGCCGGTGAATATCAGAACCTTGTAAAGATTGATGCCGTTAACGGTCAGCTTACAGTTTCCAAGGCAGATGTGCTTATGTTCATCCTTGACTTCGTATTCGCTAATACCACTCTCAAGGAAGTTCTCGGCAGTGTTCTCGGCTATGACATCACTGACGAAAACGGTACAGATGCAGCTCTCCTTGACAATATTCTTACAGGTGTATTCCGTAATCCCGACGAAGTAGTAGACCTTATCGTTACACTCTTCACAGATTACACTGTTGCCGGTACTGAAAATGTACAGCTTAAGGCAATCGAAGAATATCACTATGACTTCTATGACGATGCAGGTCTTACCTACGACGATATTACAGCTGACGGCTACGAAGGCTCTATCATCGCCCGTACAAAGACATCCTATGCTATCGATAACCTTGACAAGCTTGTAGGTACAGTTCTTAACCTCTTTAAGGCTGAGCTTACAAAGGAAGGCGCACTGCTTGACGGTATCGTTTCCGCAGACGCTGACCTCACACTTACAAATCTCGTTAATACTCTCCTTGAAGAATATCTCTTCACAGATGATATCATTAACGACCTTCTCGGTATGCTTGTAGGCTTACTCGCATCTGACAGCGTTGACAATATTCTCGGTATCGTAGCCGACATTCTTGACA
>JAFSDF010000081.1 GCA_017436375.1 Clostridia bacterium
TGTCCGGGGTTAACTACTCTGCCCTCGGTGACATCAAGACGGGGAGTACCGTCGAGACCTACACTCTCAAGTGTGCAACCGAGCTCGGGCTTTACATGGTATTTCAGAATATCCTGTACACATTCATCCGCTCTGCTGTTATAAAGCTCTGAATTCTCAGGATCCACACGGAGAAGCACAGATGTAACATTAAGCAGGATCATAGGTATACCCAACGCTCTGCCCTGTCTTGTTTCAGGCTCGGTTTTAGCACCGAGGCCTGTCGGATCAGTCATTCCGTGGTTTAAGTTCCAGTACATATCATAGGCTTTTCTTGCTCTTTCAAGATGCTCCTTTTCACCGGTAATGCCGTAATACTCTGCATTAGCGATGCAGTAGAATGCCTCAGAATAGCAGTATCTTCTCTGTCTGAGAGGCTTTCCGTCTTCGGTTACGGTGAAGTAAAGTCTGTCGCCTGCCTTACGGTTTATGCAGTATTTCTCGAGGAAATCGAGGCAGCTTTTGCTTGCTTCAAGCCACTGGCTTTTAACTCCGTAAACATGGCACAGATAAGCGAAAATCCATCCGCAACGGCCCTGCATCCATACACTTTTGTCTGTGGAAAAGACCTTGCCGTCTTTATCAAGACAGGTGTATATTCCGCCGTTGACCTTATCCATTCCGTTTTTGAGCCAGAAATCTGCCACGGATTCGAGCTCATTTTGTATCCATTTTCTTTCTTCTAAAAGATTCATAGGCGTTCTCCTTATGATTTTTTACGAAAAGGTTTTTATTTGTCAATCAGATCAGCTGAGTAAATTATTTCTTTGAAGCTGATTTTTCTGCGAGTCTCTTTTCCTTCTGAGCCTGCTTTTCAGCCTCGAGACGCTTCTGCTCAGCTACTTTAGCGGCGCGCTCTTCCTCACTTCTCTTTTTGGACTCTTCGTATTTTTCAGCGATGTCATCCAGATGAGTGTAGTTTTCTGCCTGCTTTACAAGTCTTTCAGCAACAATAAGGGGCTTTGCAATACGGTTGAAGTTTGCGTGCTTATCCATTTCAGCGTCGATAGTTTTCTTAAGCTCTGACTTTTCTTTAGATAATTCCTTAATAGTAGCCTTGATTTCAGCTCTTCTTTCCTTGTTAGCCTTTTTATCTTCAACATAAAGAGCCTTGATAGTTTCGTCGATCTGGTCTTCTCTGTCATAATAGCCTTCAAGAATTGCGAAATCGGGCTTAACGATTTCATCTGTATTCTTGTAGAACTTCTTTATGGTTTTATAAGCTGCTATCTTATTTTTTGCCATATCGATAGTGAAGGAGCGATATTCCTTCTCAGCGGTATTGTTTTTGCTTAATGCACGGGCAGCCTTGAGCTCAGCCTTGAGCTCGGACATTTCGGCGTTTACGATACCCTGAATACCGGCTGCATAAACTGCGTTACAGTCAGCTACCTGACGCTTAACCATAGCTGAAGAGAACTTATCGAGCTCTTCGCATACAAATTTTGAAATGGTGATTTCATCATTGAAAGCAAGGTCAGCCTTGTAGGCTTTCTTTACTGCTTTTTTATCATCGCTGTTTTTCAATGCTGCTTTGTATGTCTTTTTATCAACCGACTTAGGCTCAGCAACAGCCATTTCTCTTGCATTGCGGATAATGTCAATACCCTCAACAAGGGCACTGTCATTTGTAATGCCGTTTCCGTAGTCTTCAAATAAAGCTCTTACCTTAAGAACACGAACAACTGACTTCTGCTTGATTTCGTTGAAATCGTATGCGAAGAAGGGAAGAACATTCATAAATGCACCGAAAGCAGCAACAAGCACCAATACTTTAAGAAGGCTGAGAAGAATATCAGGATCATAGAGAGCTGAATAAGCGTTTGTGTAGTTATCCTGGCCGTTTGCAAGCTGATCGGTAAGAATCTGTCCGACGGTTTTTCCGTCACCGAGCACTCTTGAAAGAATAGTGGGATTAGAGGTTACAGCGGCAGCGTTTGCTTTAGTGATGCCGCCTTTTTCGTAAATGTAGGGAAGAACAGATGATGTTACAAGAGCGATAACTGTACCGATGGTGGTAACCGCCGAAAACATACCGTCAATTCTTTCGCCTGTCTTATACTGCTGATAATCACGAATGTCAGCCTGGATTGAAGGGTTGAGTATACGGGCAAAGGAGCCTACAAGTGCATTCATATAAAGGCATCCCATAATAAGCCAAATTGTACCGTTCTTTATTTCGGAAAGGAATGGGTACATCATAAGAATGAATAATATATTAAACAGATTGGTGACAATCAGAACTGCCTTTTTACCCCAACGCTTAATGCAGAAGGGAGCAAGAATCATACCCCAGAGAGAGGCATTGCCGTAAACTGTTACTATAAGAGCGTACTCGTTACCGTTGCAGGCACCACCGTAGTTGTAAAGCCATGCGAGAATATTTGAATATGCGGACTCAAGGAAGCCGATCCAGGAAGCAAGAGATATGATCCAGAAATACTTGTTCTTGGCCACGGCACGCAAAGCATCACTGAATTTGATGTGAACAACATGAGTTTTAGCCTGAACGATTTTTTCTTCAGTATGCTTATAAACTATAATACAAAGAAGAATACCGAGAACTGTAAGGATGGGATAAAGAAGTCTGTAAACACGGATATCCGTAGTGTTTGTGTGGAAAATATTCTTTGCGATAATGGGAGTAAAGAGGTTAACTACTGTAGGAGCAAAGGAGTAAACAACACTCTTGATGGAAGCAACCTCAGCACGCTCCTGAGAGTTGGGGGAAAGAACGTGGATAAGATTCTCGTAGGAATCGTAGAAGAAATAGAAGCAGAAGTGCAGCAGGAAGTTGAAAAGCATTATAAGAGCACATTTTGCGACATAAGCTCTTGTCTCGCCGAAAA
>JAFSDF010000082.1 GCA_017436375.1 Clostridia bacterium
CTCCTTCTCGGTTATTTCCGAAGCCTCACCTGCAGAGCCTGTCGGAAAAGCAGACAGAGCGGGAAGCGACTGTCGGAGCGAAGGTGCCTGAGGAGACGAAGCATACATCAGACGAAATATCTGTGCGATGAGGGAGCTAAGGCAGCGATTTCACTGCACAGCATAAAATAAAAAGCACCGCCTGCCTTCTTTCT
This sequence comes from Clostridia bacterium, assembly GCA_017436375.1. Classification (GTDB taxonomy): domain Bacteria; phylum Bacillota; class Clostridia; order Oscillospirales; family Acutalibacteraceae; genus UBA6857. The sequence goes on from JAFSDF010000082.1 coordinate 195, forward strand.
GTCGGTAAGGCAGAGCATAGAACTGAAAATAACGGTAGTGCAGAAAGGCTGTTTTTAACCAAACGGCAGACTGAGGATGCTACATAAAAGAAACCAAAACCTTACTCCGTTACTTTTCTTCGTTCGGATTGTTTCCGACAAAAAAGCGGTTTTGGTGACTTTTGCCAAGACAAAAGTCACTCTGCGAAGCAAAAGTAACTGAATGTGATTTGAACCTGAGGAACCCCTCCGTCACGGCATAGCCGTGCCACCTCCCCTTTCAGGGTGAGGCTCTGCGATGTGGCACCTTCGGTGCTGTTGTTATCCGCCCTAAGCATAGCAAAAAAGACAGAGGAGCTCTCTGTCTTTTCTGCTGTAAAGATGTGTCGCACAGTTGTCATCCTTGCGTAGCGGTAGAATATACTGCATTGGTTTCGCAACTGACATCATTATAGTCGAATTGTCGACTAAAGTCAATAGTTCAGAAGTAAACTATTGTAAAATCTTTGCAGAGGTGATGAAATGATACAGGTGCATTACTCTCAGAGAATAAGAGATTTAAGAGAAGATAAGAAAAAAACACAAAAGGAAATTGCAGAGGTTTTAAAAACAACTCAGTCATACTATGCACAGTACGAGAATAAACACAGGCCTCTTCCGATAGAGCATTTAATATCTCTGTGCAAATATTATGATGTATCACCTGATTACATTTTAGGCTTTACCAATGAGGCGAAGCCCTTGCCTAAAAAATAAAAGCCATTTAATATTTGTGTTATACATCGTGGGGCGGCCATTGGCCGTCCGTTTTTTTGTGTTATGACTTCATTCTATCATGTTTGTGTTTAAATATCAACATATATTAAACATTTATTTGTTTGAAATGATGTTGTAAAATAAATATGAGGTGTTTTAAATGAACAGAGAAAATGAAACTTTAAAAATCACGAAAAAAACACAGCCTGTTATGTTCAGTATTCGTGTAGATAAATCAGTAATGGATTATTACGATGAACTTGCTTCGAAAACCAACAGAAGCAGAAATGAGCTTATATCAATGGCCCTTGAATTTGCTATAGGTAAAATAGAGGTGGAGTAATATGAAAAACAAAGAAATTCTAGAAAAGCTTACTCTCGAAGAAAAAGCAGATCTTTGCACAGGTAAGGATTTCTGGCATCTTAACGGTGTGGAGCGCTTAGGCCTGCCGTCAGTTACTGTTACCGACGGACCGCACGGACTGAGGCTCCAGGATCCGAACGGAGACAAAACAGGACTTCTGAACTCTGTTCCGGCTACCTGCTTTCCCACGGCTGCGACCACTGCCTGCTCCTGGGACAGAGAGCTTATGTACAGAATGGGACAGGCTATGGGTGAGGAATGCCTTAAGGAAAATGTCAGCGTTATTTTAGGCCCCGGTGTAAATATGAAGCGTTCACCGCTATGCGGCAGAAACTTCGAATATTTTTCCGAGGATCCTCTTTTAGCCGGTGAGCTTGCCGCAGGTCTTATCGGTGGAATCCAGTCAAAGGGAGTGGGTACCTCGATAAAGCATTTCGCCGTTAACAGTCAGGAAAAGCGCAGAATGACTATGGACAGCGTTATCGATGAAAGAGCATTGAGAGAGGTTTATCTTACCGCTTTTGAGATTGCCGTCAGAAAGTCACAGCCGTGGACTGTGATGAATGCCTATAACAAGGTGAACGGTACATACTGCTCCGACAGCGATTATCTGCAGAATAAAATTCTCCGTGATGAATGGGGCTTTGAGGGGCTGGTCGTAACAGACTGGGGCGCTGCCAATGACCGTGTGAAGGGACTTAAAAACGGCAATGACCTTGAAATGCCTTCCTCCGGCGGATATAACACAAGGAAAATATGCGATGCTGTCAGAAACGGCACCCTCGATGAAAAATATCTTGATCTCGCCGCTGACAGGATGCTGACCTTGATCGAAAAATCAAAAAAGGTACTGGGTGACTATACCTACGATATACAGGAGCATCATAAGCTTGCGGCGGAAATCTGCGCCAATTCTCTGGTGCTTCTGAAAAATGAGAATAATACACTGCCCCTTTCAAAGGAAAAGACAGTGGCTGTTATCGGTGAGATGGCGAGAGCACCCCGCTATCAGGGTGCAGGCAGCTCACTTATCAATCCCACAAAAATTACCGATGCCTTTGACGGACTTTTAGAGGAGGGGTATAAGGTCACCTTTGCACCGGGCTACTTTAAGAAAAAGGACGAGCTCAACGAGGTTATGGTGAAGGATGCCTGTAATATAGCATCAAAGGCGGATGCGGTGCTTCTCTTTATCGGTCTTACCGAGGAGTACGAAAGTGAGGGCTTCGACAGAGGTCACATAAATCTTCCTCACTCTCATAACAGGCTTTTAGAGGAAATACTGAGAGTCAATGAAAATGTTACCGTTGTTCTTTCCGGCGGTGCTCCCGTTGCTATGCCGTGGATAAAAAAGGTCAGGGCAGTAATCAACGGCTATCTCGGCGGTCAGGCAAGCGGTAAGGCAATAGCACAGGTTATTTCGGGCAAGGTAAACCCCTCGGGTAAGCTTGCTGAAACATATCCGCTTTCAGAAAATGATGTTCCCTGCTGTAATTATTATCCCGGTACAGGCCTCACGGCTGAGCACAGAGAGGGTATTTATATCGGCTACCGATATTATGATACGGCAGAGAAGGAGGTTCTTTTCCCCTTCGGCTACGGTCTTTCCTACACGCAGTTTGAATATTCCGAGCTGAAGCTTTCGGCTGAAAGGATAAAGGATACGGATACTCTGACCGTTACCTGTAAGGTTAAAAACATCGGTGACAGAGACGGTGCGGAGACAGTTCAGCTTTATGTGAGGGACTGTGAAAGTACAGTATTCAGACCGTCCAAGGAGCTTCGTGATTTTGCCAAGCTTTATCTGAAAAAGGGTGAAGAAAAGGAAGTTTCGTTCACTCTTTCCGAGAGAGCGTTTGCATACTATAATATTAATATAAACGACTGGCATATTGAGTCCGGCGATTTTGAGGTTCTTATCGGTGCATCCAGCCGTGACATAAGACTTACGGCAAAGGTAGAGGTAATTTCCTCGGCGGAGGGTGTACAGGTACCCGATTACAGAGAATCAGCACCCTGCTATTACGGAGCCGATGTAAAGAATGTGCCCGACAAGCAGTACAGGGCTCTTTTGGGCAGAGACATACCGCCTAAGTATATCGATACAGCGGAAAAAATCACTATGCTTAACAGTCTGGGTGATGCAGAGCATACCCTGTGGGGCAGCAGGATAATCACCCTTATCGATACGGCTGTGTCGAAAATAGCAGATCCCGATGATCCGAACAGCGGTATGATGAAAAATATGGCTCTGGAAATTCCCATAAGAAATTTCGTCACGATGAGTCAGGGTGTATTTACGGAAAAAATGGCTGAGGGCCTTCTGATGCTTCTTAACGGAGAGGGCTCTGCCACAGGTCTTGCAAAGATTTTTGCAGGTCTTATCCCCGCACTCAAAAAGCTTCCCGAGCTTATAAAATCCATATAAAGGAGAGAAAACCATGTCAAAATTAATTTCGCTCATTATTACGGTCATAATGCTTTTTGAAGCAGTACCTCTTGCCTGGGTTCCTACACTTACGGTAGATGCAGGTGACAGGGGAGACGAAATTTCAAACTATGCCACAGGCTTTCTTTACGGTCTTGCTGAGCCGGGAGTGCCGAGTGAGGCCATGACAAACAGTCTGGATATTTCCACCGTTTCGCAGAAGGTTGTGGGCGGTCTGCAGCATCCTACGGGAGATATAGACCGTGTGGCCGGTCAGCTCGGAAGCTGTGATTACAGAGTGGTTTATCTTCAGGATTCCTTTGATACCTGGTATTACTGCTATGATGAAATTATGGAAATGAGAAGGAACGGCACCTATGACTGGGAAAAGTTCCTTTATGAGAGATACCTGCCCGTCGTAGCGGAAAAGGTAAGGGAGCTTTCTGCGAAGGAATATGCTGAGGACATAGTTTACTGCATATTTAACGAATGTGACAATGCCGTATGGTTCGGAAATTATATTGACGGTAATGTTCACTATGACGAGGTGGGCAAGGCTAACTTTTACAAGGCGTGGAAAATTACATACGAGCTGGTAAAGAGCATCAGCCCCGATGCCAAAATAGGCGGTCCCGGCTTCTGTGACTATGTTACGGAAAAAATGGAAGACTTTATGGATTATACAGTGGCAAATGACTGCGTTCCCGAAATTATGATTTACCATGAGCTGAGCTTCTGGTGCAGTGTGGAGTGGCCTAAGCATGTGGAGGATTACCGCAGAATAGAAAAGGAAAAGGGTCTTTCCGAGCTTCCGATTATTGTCACCGAATACGGTGCTATGGAGGAATGCGGAAATCCTGCGGCTATGGTGAGATATATCGTTTCAATGGAAAAGACCAACACCTACGGCGATATGGCTTTCTGGAGACTTGCAAATAATCTCAACGACACCTGTGCCGACGATAACTCTCCCAACTCTAACTGGTGGCTTTACAGAAAATACGCCGAAATGGAAGGTGCGACTCTCGCTGTAAGTACATCTGCTTTGAATGACAGAAGGCTTTACGACAATGACTGGTGGTATCATTATACAGGCCTTGCCTCTCTTACTCCCGACGGAAAGCAGATTAATGTAATCTGTAACGGCAGTGATAATAAGAAGGCGGTCAGAATTAAAAATCTTGACGAAACCGAAATGGGAAAAATCGTAGATGTTACAGTGGAGTGCGTTTATTTCAGCGGTCTTTCGGGTATCGTAAGTAAGCCCTATACCGTCAGAAAGTACAAGACAAAGGTTTCAGGTGACAGCCTTAACATAAATATTCCCGGAACTGATACAGATACAGTTTATTTCATATCCGTAAAGGAGCATACCGGGGATTTTGATGCCGTAAGAAATACTAATCTGCCCGTAAGATACGAATTTGAGGACGGCAGGCTCCTCGGCTCGGCATACACCTATGACAGTGCCTATGCAACTACGGGTGAGGCAAAGGGTATGTGCGGTGGCTTTGAAAATGACGGCGACGGAGTAAAGATAACCGTCAGCGCCAAAGAAAAAGGCCTTTACAGACTTGATATTATCTACGGCAAGCACAATGACGGACAGGGTAAAAACGGCAGAGACTACGGCGTGGCAAACTTTACCCTCGACGGAAAAACAACTCCTGTTATGCTCGAAAATACCGTAAAGAGTGAATACACTACAGTAAAAACTCTCTATGTTGACCTTTGCCCGGGTATACATACTGTCGAAATTTCACATAATGAGGGCACCTTCGTTCTGGACAGCCTTCTTATGTCAAAGGCAGTGGAGGATAACACTGTCGCTGTGCTTGAGGATTCCGATGACGGAAAGAAATATCTTGCAGTGGCGCCTGAGGACGGATATTATTGTGTAAGCTTCGGTGAGGGCGTTTATGACATCAGCATCGACGGTGCGAGTGCAAAGGCTGAAAACGGGGATACTGTCTATCTCAGAAGAGGTCTCAATGAAATAGAGCTCTCCCGTGCATCGGCTCTCGGTCTTACCGCGGCTGCTCCGAAAATTCCCGTGGCGGCCGTCGAAGCTGAGGAAATCGAGACAGCAGACGGTGCGGAAATACTTACCGATAAATACGGAAATACTTATCTGGGCGGCATAACAGGCGGTCAGGGTAAGGGCTCCTTTAAGGTCAATGCTCCCGAAAGAGGCGACTACCGTGTAACGCTTCTTTATGCCAATAATTCCGAGGGCGGCTATCACGCATATAATGTGGATCTTATCGAGAGATATGTAACAGTAAGTGTTAACGGCGGTGAGGGTAAGGATATTTTCTGCAGAAACACCTACAGTGACTATACATATAAGACTGTAACCTTTAATCTGGCTCTTGAAGAGGGCGAAAATGAAATTACCTTCTCTAATTCGGGTGATTACAGCTTCGCTTCGCTAATTTCCGAAGCGCCCTTTATCAAATCGGTTACTGTAAACAGTGCGGTTTCATAAATATTCATTACTGTGTATGTTTTTTGCATAAAACCGTTGACAAAGGCGTTTTTTAGTGATAAAATATCCGCATCACAAAATTACGGAGGTAAAAACAATGAAAAAATTCTTAGCAGTTGCCCTTGCCGCAATTATGCTTTTTGCACTTGCAGCCTGCGGCGGAAATGAAGACACAAACGACACAAAGACACAGGTTAAGCTCGTTGATATCCAGCTTTCCAGTGAAGAGTATGCTTTCGGTGTAGACAAAAATCAGCCTGAGCTTCTCGCTGATGTAAATGCATTCATCGAAAAGATTCTCAAGGACGGCACCTTTGATGCTATCTGCGCCAAATATCTCGGCGACGGCACACCCGAGGGTGTTACATCCGCTGAGCCCGATGCTTCCAAGGATCAGCTCGTAGTAGCTACAAACGCTGAATTTGCTCCCTTCGAGTACAAGGAAGGCGACCTTTACTACGGTATTGATATGGAAGTAGCCGCTCTTTTAGCTAAGGAGCTCGGTAAAGAGCTTGTAATCGACAACATGGACTTTGATTCTGTTTGCCTTGCAGTAGGACAGCAGAAATGCGATATCGCTATCGCAGGTCTCTCCGTTAACCCCGAAAGAGAAGAGTCTGTAACCTTTACTACTCCTTACTACAAATCAGCACAGAAAATCATCGTTAAGGCTGACGATACCAGATTTGATGCCTGCACCACAGCTGAAGAGGTAGAGGCAGTTCTCGCTTCTCTCGCAGAGGGCACCAAGATCGGCGCTCAGACAGGCACCACAGGTCATTCCTATATCGAGGGTAACGAAGCCTTCGGCTTTGCCGGTATCGCAAACGCAGAGGCAGTAACCTATGACAGTGCTGCTCTTGCTACTCAGGACCTCGTTAACGGAAACCTTGATTTCGTTATCGTTGATGCAGATCCTGCAGTTTCCATCGTTGAAACCATCAACGGCTGATAAAAGTTAAATATTACAGCAATACCTCACTTTAAAAGTGGGGCATTGCTTTGTCTAAGAGGATTTTAAATATGCTTGATTTTGAAGTTAAAATAGCTAAATTCTTAGAGCAGTTTATCGAAAAAGGCGCTTATGAAAGTGTTCTTGACGGCTTGCAGAATACTATGATTATAGCTGTAAGCGGTCTTTTAATCGGTATTCTTATCGGTACTCTTATCGCCGTGGTCAGAGTGCTTCCGAAATATAAAACCCTGCCGAAGCTTCTCGACGGCATCTGCTCCTTTTATGTAGGTCTTTTCAGAGGTACTCCCATCGTAGTACAGCTTCTGGTTTTCTATTATGTCGTGCTTCCTCTTTTAGGCTTTAACAGAGTGGACTCGGTGAGTGTGGCAATAATCGTTTTCGGTATGAATTCGGGTGCTTATATTTCTGAGATTATGCGAAGCGGTATTCTTTCCGTAGACCCCGGTCAGATGGAGGGCGGCAGAAGCGTGGGTATGTCCTACGGTGCCACGATGATAAAAATCGTTATCCCTCAGGCTGTAAAAAATATTCTTCCCACTCTCGGCAATGAATTCATCGCCCTGGTAAAGGAAACCTCCGTCGTTTCCTTCGTCGGCGCCACAGATCTTTACAAGGCCTTCAGAAGCATAGGCAGCCGTACATACGAATATATGGTGCCTTATCTGGTAATGGCAGTAATCTATATCACTATTGTTATGATAATCACCCTGCTTATCAAGCTTATGGAAAGGAGGCTGAGGAAAAGTGACAGATAAAAATGAAAACCTTATTGTGGTCACCGACCTTTGCAAATCCTTTGGTGATAACCATGTACTGAAAAATATCAGCACCACCATTAAAAAAGGTGAAAAGGTGGTAGTTATCGGACCCTCAGGTTCGGGTAAGAGTACCTTCCTGCGCTGTCTCAACTGTATGGAGGATCCTACGAGCGGCTCCATTATTTTCGGCGGCGAGGATATAGCCGATCCCAAGGTAGACATAAATGTTCACCGCCGTAAGATGGGAATGGTTTTCCAGCACTTTAATCTTTTTGCCAATAAAACCGTTATTGAAAACATAATGATGGCTCCTCTGTATGTGGCTAAGAAGAACATCAAAAAGCAGAAAAGAGATAACCTTCTCATAAAGCTTCATTTAAAAAAGGGTGAAATCACTCCCGTTAAAGCATCTCTCGCAGATATAAAAAAGCAGGAGAAGGAAAAGGCAGTGGAGCTTCTTAAAAGAATCGGCCTCGAGGAAAAGGCTGACGCTTATCCGTCTTCCCTTTCAGGCGGACAGAAGCAGAGAGTAGCCATTGTGCGCTCACTGGCTATGGAGCCGGATGTTATTCTCTTTGACGAGCCCACCTCGGCACTTGACCCCGAGATGGTAGGAGAGGTGCTTGAGCTTATGAAGGAGCTGGCAAATCAGGGAATGACTATGGTAGTGGTCACTCACGAAATGGGCTTTGCCCGTGAGGTAGGCACACGAATCGTCTTTATGGATGACGGCCGCTTCGTCGAGGAAGCCGCTCCCGAGGAATTTTTCGCTGCACCGAAAAGTGACAGAGCAAAGGAATTTCTGTCTAAGGTGCTTTGATTGACTGAAGTAAATACTGCAGGGCGGGATAAATCATCCCGCCACTATTTTTATGCTCGTCACTCTAAACTTCATTTGGCGTCAACCATTAGGTCGACGGAGAGGTCACAACAGCACCGAAGGTGCCACATCGCAGAGCCTCACGAAAGGAGAGGTTAGTAGGGGCGAACATTGGTCGTCCGTTTAATCATGAGATAGTGTCATCTTGAGCGTAGCGAAAGATCTTTTCAGAAATCGCTTGCTTTTTAAATAAGCAGTAACCTTGCTTCGCAGAGTGACTTTTGTCTTGGCAAAAGTCACCAAAACCGCTTTTTTGTCGGAAACAAGCCGAACCAAAAAACGGAATAAAGTTTCGGTATATTTTAGTTCTCTACCCTCAATCTGTGTTTTACTGAACTTTTCGTTTTATGCTACCGTTTTTCGAAGTTCTGTGTACTGCCTTACCGACAGAGAGAAGTCAGGCAGTGCTTTTTTCAGAACCTGTACAGGGAAACCGCTGCCGTAGTCCCTCCCCGCTCTGTCTGCATTTCCACTGAGTTCTAGAGGTAAGGCTTAAATAAGTTTAACCGCACCTTTGAAGTTTAAGGAGTACCCCATATAACCAAAAGTACGGACTTTCCTTCCTCCACAGTTTTCCCTTACAGCTCTGCTGTTTCTTTCTGTTTGTCATAGTAAGAAAACCATTGTATCAGTCGAATCATTTCGACTGATACAATGGTTTAACTGTTTTAATTTTACTTTAGGGTGACGATAGTAATCCGAACCTGCCTGAAAGCGCGTCTTTTCAGTGCTTTTCGGTGTTTCGGTTTTGAAAGGCGTCAGCCTGTCGGCACCCTCAACAGCCAAAAATCATCTGAAAATACTCGGTTTTCAGGTCAAAGATTTTTTATCGTGAGGATTTTTGGCAGTTCAAGACAAAAACACAGCAAATCCTTTCGGATTTGCGAGTATTTTAACGAAGAAGTGGCGGAAATCATCCGATAAAAAACACGGTTCGGATTATTACC
>JAFSDF010000083.1 GCA_017436375.1 Clostridia bacterium
ATATCCTCATCGACCTCGGTGGTAGCTCTTTTTACCATTTCGTGGCTGAGAGCATAGGCTACATCCTTTTCATCCTTGGTTATGGCCTCTACATAGTAGCCTTTACCCGTAAGACCTCTGGCATAAGAGCCTCCCAGAAGTCCGAGACCTATTATGAGAAATTTGGTGTTTTTGTTAATTGTCATATTTTTTCGCCTCCAGACCAATCTCCGCAAGCCTCTCGAAAAAATCGGGATAGCTTTTTCTTACCGCCTCGGCTCCTTCAATCTCTCCGCCGAAAACAGAGGACAGCACCGAAAGAGACATTACCACCCTGTGATCATTATGACCGCAGAGAGGCATCTCACTTTTATGCAATGGAGATTTTCTGATTATTATTTCGTTTTCCTTTATATCAATATCGGCACCAAGCTTTGAAAGCTCCTGCTTCATCACAGTGCCTCTGTCACTCTCTTTGATTCTGAGTCTTGCCGTGCCTGTGAGTACAGCACCGTGAAGCACACAGGCCAGAGTCATAAGTATCGGCGCAAGGTCGGGGCAGTCGCTCACATCGAGTACGGGTGTACCCTCATAAAGCCTTGTGAAATATTCCCTGTAGATGCTGTCTCCCTGCAGGGTATGCTCAGAAAGCCCCTTCACGCTCACATCGGAGCCAAGATAATTAAATGCATCGAGGAAGGCTCCGTTGGAACAGTCGCCCTCTACGGTAGATTTTCTGCCGAGATATTTCTGTGAGCCCTTGATATAAAGCGTATCCTTATCCTCCCAGACCGCCTTTACACCAAAAGTATTCATAGCAGAAAGCGTCATATCAATATAGCTTCTGCTTTCAGTTTTACCTGTAAGATGAATTCTGCTGTCACCCTCGCAGAGAGGGAGTGCGAAAAGCAAGCCGCTGATAAACTGACTGCTCACATCACCTCTGACAGTATAGTCCCCCGAAAGGAGTCTGCCCTTAACGGTGATTTTCCCGTCGGTGCTGTTAAAGTGAAGTCCTTTTTCTTTGCATAGCTTTTCATAGACCTCCATCGGTCTTTCCATAAGTCTGCCGTAGCCTGTAAAGCTGTGCTCACACTCTGAAAGAAGCGCTATGGGAATAAAAAACCTAAGAGTGCTTCCGCTTTCACGGGCGGCAAAGCTTTTGCTGTCTGTAATATTTGAGGGTGAAACACCTTTTATTTTTACTGTGCTTTCCCCTTTTACGATTTGGGCGCCCATTTCGCAAAGGCAATCCAGAGTAGCGAGAATATCCTCGGAAAAGGCTATATTGTCTATTTCGCTTTCATCCTCTGAAAGTCCCGCACAAATAAGCAGACGGTGTGCCATACTCTTTGACGGCGGAGCATTGATTTCACCCTTCAATATGCTTTTTTCTATTTTTACTTTCATATCTTATCACTTACTTATCGAGATATTCTGACAGGAAATCCACCGCTCTGAGATAGCCGTCGGTGCCGAGACCTGTTATGGTTTTAACAGCGGCAAGACGGATGTAGCTTATCTGTCTGAAATCCTCCCTTTCCTCTACCGCAGAGATATGAACCTCTACTGTGGGAAGCTGAACTGATTTTACTGCATCAAGTATCGCTATGCTGGTGTGAGTATAAGCACCCGGATTAATTATTATTCCGTCAAATTTACCGTAGGCCTCCTGTATTTTATCCACCAGACAGCCCTCATGATTTGACTGATAGCATTCGCAGAAAATATTTTTCTCCTTGCAGTAGCTTTGGATTTTATTTATCAGGTCCTCATAGGTCTCTTTACCGTAATGCTCAGGCTCTCTTATGCCGAGCATATTGAGATTGGGACCGTTTATAACCAGAAATTTCATTTTAACATCTCCGTTATTCTGCTGACGGCATTTTCTACCCTTCCGTCAATATCTATTTTTTCATCACATGAGGAAAGGTAAATACCGTATCTTTCCTCATAGCGTTTTTTCAGTGCTTCACAGTCTCTCGAAAGAGGTCTGTCCTCAGTCGGAAGTATATCTCCGAGAGGTCTGTCGAGAAAGAAAAGAACTCCGTTATGCTTGAGATAATCCACATTCTCCCGTCTCAGAACAGCTCCGCCGCCCGTGGCGATAACAAGACCGTTCTGCAAGGACACCTTTTTTACGGCGACAGCTTCAATATCTCTGAAAAATTCTTCGCCCTTCTGAGCGAAAATCTCACTTATATCACCGTATTCACCGGTAATAAGGTCATCGGTGTCAACAAAGGTTTTGCCGAGACTTTCAGCCAAAGCCCTGCCTATAGTGGTCTTACCGCTTCCGGGCATACCTATGAGAACAATGTTCCTTTTTTCATTCAGTATTCTGCCGTAAAGCTCATCGGCAGTCTTTTTCACATCAAAGGCTTTACCGCTGAAAATTTCCGATGCCAGAACTGCCTGGGCTACAAGCATATAAAGACCGCAGGCACACTTTATACCCTGCTTTTCACAGTCGAGACAAAGCTTCGTTTTAAGAGGGTTATATACCACATCGGTGACACCCTTAAGGCTTTTAAAAAGCGACACATCCACGGCACTTTTGTCCGTATCCGGATACATTCCGCAGGGAGTGGTATTAATAATGTAATCACAGTCACCGTGAAGAAAAAGAAGATTTTCGTAGTTTACCTCGCCTTTTCTGCTGACGGTGATTATTTCCTTCGCTCCGAGGCTTTCGGCTACTGCACGGGCAGTTTTAGCCGTTCCTCCCGAGCCGAGAATTACCACCTTTTTGCCCACATAGGAAAAGCCCTGCTTTTCGATAAGCATTTTCATCCCGCCGAAATCGGTGTTATAGCCGTAAAGCTTACCGTCACGGTTTACTACAGTATTGACCGCACCGATTTTCACAGCGATTTCATCAGTAAAATCGAGATAAGGAATTACGCTCTGCTTATATGGTATAGTCACATTTATTCCGTTAAAGGCCCTTTCCCTCATAAAAGAGTCAAGACCGTCACGGGGTATTTCTTTTATTTCATAGATATAGTCGGCTATGCTTTCGTGGATAGGCTTAGAAAAGCTGTGAGAAAGCCTTTCACCGATAAGTCCGTATTTCATTTCTGTCACGCCTTCAGATAATCTGTGCCGAAACGGCTTATGAGTAAATCACAGAGAGTCAGTGCGGTAACACTGTCTATAACTACTCTCACTCTGTGGATAATGGCAGGATCGTGTCTGCCCTTTACAGTATAAATTTCGTCGGTTTTTTCCTTGAAATTAACCGTTTCCTGCTGCTTAAAAATGGATGGAGTAGGCTTTACGGCACAGCGGAA
>JAFSDF010000084.1 GCA_017436375.1 Clostridia bacterium
CCTCGGCGGCTCTGCCCGTACCGCTTAAATCTGCCAGACGCAGAGAGTGTATGAGCTGAATAATAACATAAACGCCTATACCGTAAAAGGGCTTATCGAGTAAAAGAAAGAAAATGTCGGCAATTACAGTAAACAAAAAAATGAAAATGACAGTACGGTCCTTCTTTTCCTTTACCGTAAAAATGCTGAACACTGTCAGAAGGACAATCGCAATAAATTTCAGTATTTTAGGCCTTCCTATACCGTAAATATCTCCTGCCAGATAGCTGAAATACAGCAGTGCCTCACATGCAAGAAATAAATAAGCAGATATTTTTTTCATATCTCTCACCTCATTAGCATCATATCATATTTCTTTTCTCAAGGCAACCTGATTTTTTCTCTTTTGTCTATTGAATTTGAACCGGCATTATGTAATAATATATATGCATTTAAAAATGAGGATGATGGATATGATAAAAATACTTGCAGTAGATATGGACGGTACCTGTCTGGACTCAGACGGAAAGATGGCACCCGAAACAGTAGAGGCTCTCAGGGAGGCGTCCGAAAGAGGTGTGCTGGTGGTTCCCACCACAGGCAGAAATGTGAACTGTCTGCCGAAGGCTCTTAAGAATCAGGACTTTTACCGCTATATTATTTCCTCCAACGGTTCTCTGGTCGTAGATACCGCAGAGGGAAAGACTGTCTTTGAGGCCTGCTTTGACAGTGAAACAGGAGCTGAAATTTTAGAAAAAACCAAAGGAATGCTTATTTTTAAGGCCGCTCACATAAACAGGGATTTTTACACTCAGGGCAGAATTCTGCAGATGGTGGTTAAAAAATTCTTTAAGGATAATTCGGTAAACATAGTTTATGTAAGAAATCTGAAAAGGTTTATCAGAAAGAATAAGACACAGATAGAGGAGTTTCAGTTCTTTTATAAAGAGGATGAGAGCTACCGTGAAAAGCTGAAGAAAATCCTGTCTGATTATCCCGATATTACCGTAGCACATTCCAAGGGCTATGCGGAGATTTACAATAAAAAGGGCTCTAAGGGTACGGCACTTTTGGCTCTCGGTGAGTCTTTAGGGATTACTGCAGATGAGATAGCCTGTATCGGTGACGAGGAAAACGACATATCTATGTTTGATGTGGCGGGACTTCCCATGGCTATGGGAAATGCCATTGATGCTATCAAGGAAAGAGCAAAGGTTATTCTTCCCACCAATGATGAAAAAGGTGTGGTCACCGCAGTTTACGACTATATTCTCAGATAAAAATTTTATCCCTCACCTTTGTCGGGTGAGGGATTTGAGCTTTTATTCAGCATTTTCCATTTTTGCTCTCTGCTCTAAAACTGCGGTGTGGATGTCCTGCTTTGTTTTTCCTGTAAGCTTGTAGAAGAAGAAGGGAACACCGGCAAGGAACATCATAATGCCGTGTACGATGGTGTAGAAGAACAGGAGAGTAACCTTTGTATCGAGGCTCTGCACGGGATTGGGAATAAGGTCCGTCGGCTGGATATAGCCGATAATGGAGCCTTCACCGTAGAGAATAAGCGGTGCGAGAGAGCTGGCGATGGTACCGCTTATAAGAGTACCGATGCCGATAACGAAGGGGAAGGAGGCGTCGAAGCGCTTGCCTGTTTTAAGCTCGATGGTTTCGAGGATATCAGCCTGAAACATCGAGGGAAGAAGGTTTGACGCACCGAACTGCAGACCGATGAGGAAAAGGAATACGATAAATACTACCTGCAGAATTCCCGTACCTGTTTTGAAATAGGTGTAGCCTACACCGAAGGCGATGCAGTTAGCACAGAGTGAGTAAATACCGCTTGCTATGTAAAGCTGACGGGCATCGAACTTTTTGAGAAGGAAGTTGATGATGAGCATACCTACGGCAGTACCGATGCCGACGGGAAGCACAAAGAGAATCTTTTTTGAAACATCACCTAAAACTGCGGCAGCGATGAAGGTTTCCATATAGGTAGCGAGACCTCTGAAGGACTTAAGAAATTCAGATATAATTATATTCCAGGCATATTTGTTTTTTACTATATCCTTAAAGCCTAAAAGGGGATTCTGCTTTTTATCCGTGTAAACTGTTCTTTCACGGACGAGCTTCATGCCCACAAGCACGGTAATGATACCCACTACCGAGCAGAGACCTGCAGAGATTATGTACTGTAAGCCCTCCACACTTCTGATGCTTGTGCCTGTAACGGAATCGACGAGGCTCTGATTGTTCTTGCTCCAGATAAGACCGATAACCAAAAGGATAACCACGGGAGCAGAGTTGCCGACAGCGGAGGAAATGCTTCTGAAGGAAAGAACCTGGTCACGCTCTTTGAGGTTAGGCGTCATGACATTAGCCACCATATTGATTGAGTTACCGAAGGTGCAGAGAACTCCCCAGAGAACTGCCATAGTAACTACATAGATGAAAAGGATGGTGCCGTCAAGTCCCGGAGGTGCCCAGAAGGAGAGCATCATAACTATAGACATCGGAATGATAACCAGAGTAACTATAGGCTTGAACTTGCCGTTTTTACCCATCTGTCTGCCGTCGATGTACATAACTATGAAGAAATTGAGCACGAAGGGGATAATACCTGTAAGAAGATTGAAAAGTGAGGTCTGCTCCTCGGGAAGACGCAGAACATTGACAAGGTAAGCGTTTCTGTTACCGCCGACCATACCTGTCATAGTGGTGTAGAAAAATACACCTAAAAGATAAAGAGCAAATTCGCTCTTTCTGACATGCTTCTGATTTTCCTGTGAAAAAGCAGGAGCACCCGCTAATGTGTTTGACATAAATTTTCTCCTTTTTTATATTTTGACAATATAACTGCTTATATAATACTTCATAAAAGGCTTTTAAGCAAGATAATATGTACAAAAATATGTAAACATTTTAATAATTAAGATAAAAAATGACCAAAGAGGCTTTTTGCGTTTACTTTTGTGCTTCTTATGTGTTATTATAGGCGAAGGAGTGTGATTATTGATGTCAAAGTACCCTATAAGTAAGGATTATGGTATATTCCGCTATTTTAAGCCGCCTGTCGTAAAGCCCCTTTTCTCAGTGGCGGCCAAGGTTTTATCTGCTCCGTCATTTCTTTTTAAGGACGAAGCACTCGATGTCAGGGAGGAAAGGATAAAAAGCTATGACGGCTATGAGCTGACTGCTTATGTGATTTCAACCAAGGGTGTAGCTGAACCGTGCCCCTGTCTGGTTAATTATCATGGCGGAGGCTTCGTTTTCGAGGGTGCCTTTCATCATTACCGCTTGGCGATGCTTTATGCAAAAATGACAGGCTGTAAGGTTATTTATGTGAAATACCGCCTCGGTCCGAAATTTAAATTCCCCGTGCCTATGGAGGACTGCTATGCAGCTCTGGAATGGGCTTATGAAAATGCGGAAAGCCTCGGTATAGATAAAAATAATATGGCCGTGGGCGGTGACAGTGCGGGCGGCACTCTTTCCGCGGCGGTCTGTCTTATGAACCGTGACAGAAACGGGGGAATACCTGTCCGTTTTCAGCTTTTGGTTTACCCGTTTCTTGATATGAGAAATGAAAGCCCTTCAGCTCAGAAATATACGGACACACCGATGTGGAATTCATCTCTTACTGCCAAGGTAAAGCCTCTGCTTATGCCCGAGGGTGAAATAAACCGCTCATACATTTCGCCTGTGGAAAGCGAAAACCTTTCAGATTTACCTCCCGCATATATCGAAACAGCAGAGTTTGACTGTCTCCACGATGACGGTATTCTTTATGCTGAGCTTCTCAGAAAAGAGGGGACAGAGGTTGAAATCTTTGAAACCAAGGGGACTATGCATGGCTACGACATAGCACTTAAGTCTCCGACGGCACTTAAAGCCGTAAACAAAAGAACGGATTTTATGAAAAGAATGTTTGCCGCTAAAGAGGAAAAATAAGCAAAGGCAGGATATTATATGCTCTTCATACTTATCGTAATTTACATAGTTTTTATCTCCCTCGGTCTTCCCGACTCACTTTTCGGAGTTGCCTGGCCCGTGGTACACACAGAGTTCGGCATCAGTGAAGGCTTTGCTTCCGTCTACAGCATTATTATCGGTGTCTGTACAGGCGGTGTCAGCTTCGTTTCGGGTAAGCTCATAAGGAAATTCGGCACGAGCAGGGTTACTCTTGTCTCCATTCTTATTACAGCCCTCGGTCTGGCGGCCATAAGCCTTGCTCCTAACATAGCCGTAATGATGATAAGCTCAGTTATTATGGGCTACGGTGCAGGTGCTATCGATACGGGACTGAATAACTTCGTCTCACTTCACTATAAGGCTCATCACATGAACTGGCTTCATTGCTTCTGGGGTGTGGGTGTTACGGTAAGTCCTCTGATAATGTCACTGTTTTTAGGCGATGGTGGTACTGAGTGGAGAAAAGGCTACAGAGTTGTCGCACTTTTACAGCTTCTTATTGCTGCTCTTGTCTGCTTCTCACTTAAAAAGTGGGGAGCAATCGAAAAAACAGAAAAAGAACAGACATCCGCTGATGAAGGCTCGGCAGGTCTGCTTGACATAATGAAAATCAGAGGTGTGCTGACGGGTATACTTTCTCTCGGAGCATACTGCAGTATGGAATTCCTTCTCGGCACCTGGGGTGCCAGTTATGCGGTGAATGTTTTCGCTGTATCTCCCGATGTGGCGGCAAAATGGGTGTCTCTTTATTACGGCGGTATTATGGTCGGCAGAGTTGTTTCCGGCTTCCTGTCGATGAAATTTAATGACAAAAGCCTTATAAGAGGCGGAATAGCGGTGTCTTTGATAGGCATAATCATTTTTGCTTTACCGCTCGGTACAGCTTCTCTTTTCGGTTTTTTCCTTATCGGTATGGGTTTCGGTCCTGTTTTTCCGAGTGTTCTTCACAGTGTGCCCGAACGCTTCGGTGCGAAATATTCCGCTGACATTACAGGCTATCATATGGGCGGAGCCTACGCTATCGGCTTCGGTGTACAGCTTATCTATGGCTTTGTCGCTACGAGGGTAAGCTTTGGCATTACACCCTTTGTGCTTATGGCTCTGTGTGCGGCTCTGATTATCTTTAACGAAGCTACCGTAAAAAGGACAAAAACATAATATTTACCTCAGGGACTTGAAAAATTTTCACTTTTGGATTATAATAAAACTTACTGAAAAGCTTATTTTTCCCGAAAGGAGTTTTATAAATGAAAAAGATTATCTGTAAGGTCGAATATGATACCGAAAATGCAGAGCTTGTAGCAAAGTTTACAAGCGGCGAATTCGGCAGCACAGACGGCTACGAAGAAAGTCTTTACGTTACTGCCGGCGGCAAATATTTCCTTTATGTTAACGGCGGCGAGGATTCCATCCATCCTGCTGAAAACATTACCAGAATGTCTGCCGATAAAGCAAAGCAGTGGCGTGCAGAAAAGAATGTTTAATTTAAAAAAGAATTGCCTTCCCTTTTCGGGAAGGCAATTTTTTATATAATTTCTGCTGTCCAGCTGTAAACGAAGCTTTCACCGGCTTCAATCTTATTGATACCGTCCTTCTGTGAAAAATCATCTTTCTTTTCCGTCGAGTCATTGACACCGCACCAGGGCTCTATGCACACATAGGGTGCGCCGGGCTTTGCCCATATGCCGAGCCAGGGTGACTTATTCAGCCGGAAGATAACCTTCCGTGAATGGTTGTCGCTTTCGAGGGTGAGCGTGTCAGATTTCACACCGTTAAAGATGAGGGCATCCTCATTGAAAATATCCTCAGTAATGGTGATAACCCTTTCATTCTTAAGCACGGGAATGGTTTCGGGAAGTCTTAAAGAATTTACCAGATCAATTCTTACCGTATCAAGAGTCTCGTTTTCGCTGAAAACAAGTCTGTCACCGATTTCGCAGTTGAAAGCAGGGTGAGCGCCGAGAGAGGCGTACATCACACGGCTGTTTTCGTTTACGATTTCGTGGGTGACCTTAAGGCTGTTTCCCTCGAGAGAGAAGGTAACCTTCACGGTGAAATCGTAGGGATACATACCGAGAGTTTCTTCCGTCTGTGTAAGAGTAAAGAGCATAGAGCTTTCATCTGCACCGACGAAGGTCCACTGCATCTTTCTTGCGAAGCCGTGCTTTGGCATAGTGTATCTTTTACCGTCAAGATAATAACAGTCGTCAATAAGTCTGCCTACGATGGGGAACAGAATGGGGGACTGGCCTGACCAGTATTTTTCATCGCCCTGCCAGAGATATTCCTTTCCGTTTGCTTTATTAATTACGCTTGTAAGCTCACAGCCGAGCTCCTTAACGCCTATTTTGAGATAATCGTTTTCAATGTAATGAATCATAGTACTGAACCTTTCCTTTACGGTCTGAGGCCCATACCGCCCTCGAGAGTGAGGGTTTCACCGTTGAGATATTTGAAATCGGGGTTAGCAAGCTGTACGCATACTCTGCCTATTTCCAGCTCGCTGTCGCCGAAGTGACCTGCGGGAGGCATCTTTACATTAGCCTTGAAGGCATCGGGATAAGCCTTCTGGAAATTTTCGAGCTGTGCAGTCCAGGCGAGGGGGCAGATAACATTTACATTAATGCCGTCAGCGGCCCACTCTGTAGCGGCTACACGGCTGAGACCTCTTATGCCCTCCTTGGCGGCGGCATAGGAGCACTGACCGTAGTTGCCGAAAAGACCGGCACCGGAAGCGAAGTTAATAACGCTGCCCTGTGTTTCCTTGAGATAGGGATAGCAGGCCTTCATATAGTAGAAGGTAGCATAAAGACCTGAGAACATAGCCAGATTAAACTGTTCTGTGGTGTGATCCTCTAATTTTACACCCGAAGCGGATGCCTGTGCATTATTGATGAGAACATCGATTCTGCCGAAGGTGTCGATTGCGGCCTTGATAACTCCGTTTACGACTGCTTCGTTGTCTGCACCGTCATTTACATCGGCCTTAACGGTGAGTACCTTAATGCCGTAGAGTCTTTCTAATTCTTCCTTGGCATCCTCTAATTTCTGCACATTACGGCCGGTGATTACGAGGTTTGAACCCTCTTTGGCATAGGCTGTGGCTATACCGTAGCCTATGGAGCCGCATCTGCCGTCACTTAAAACTGCTCTGCCGGCACCTGTGATAATTGCTGTTTTACCTGTTAAAAAACCCATAGTTTGATTCTCCTTTTTAATATTTTATCCTCCTTATCATATCATTTTTTTGTTTCGTTGTAAATAAATACGGATAATATTATTATATAAAACCGCGGATAATTTTGCACAAAAATAGATATGCCTTTTTGTCGATTACATAAAATTTTTAACTATTGCTTTTTTTATATGTTATTTTATTGTATAATTAATAAAATACTTCTTAAAGGAGAAAAGAGATGAAAATTTTACTTATAGGTGCAGGCGCCATCGGCGGTACCGTAGCGGTTCTATTAAAAAAGTCAGGCTATGATGTGCGGCTTATGTGTCACAGTGATGCTACCAGAGAGCTTATCGAAAGGGAAGGCTTTTTCCTCCACGGAGCCAAGGGTGAATTCCGTGAGGACTTTACCTGTTACAGCAGTTATGAGGCCTTGGGAGAGGAAAAATTCGATCTTGTGATAATTGCCACCAAATACGCTGCTATGGCTGAATGTGCGAAGGCATCCCTTCCCTATGTGGCAGACGGCGGACTTGTAGTCGGTATGCAGAACGGTATTCTCACCGAGGAGCTGGGAGAAATCGTGGGCAGAGATAAGGTGGTAGGCTGTATGATAGGCTTCGGAGCCACGAAAAACAGGGCCAACGATGTAACTATGACCTCGAAGGGTGAATTCTATGTGGGTATGCTTGACGGCAGACGGCCAAAGCTCCTTGACGATTTCGCCCAAATGCTGAAAATCGTTCTTCCCACGGAAGTGACTATGGACATTAAGGGAAGGCAGTATTCCAAGCTTATAATCAATTCCTGTATAAATGCTGTGGCAGGTATTACAGGTAAAACCCTCGGTGAAATTCTGAAGGATGTCAGAGCCAGAGATCTTTTCCTCGCCATAGCCAGAGAGGGTATGGCAGTAGCCAAGGCTATGAATATCAAGGTGCCGAAATACGGTGTGCTTCTCGATTACAGATTTCTCGCTTTAAGCAACGGTAAGCTCTACAACTCTCTGTGTAAGCTCGTTGTTCGTGCCGTAGGTCTGCTTTATTCTGATGTCAAGCCCTCTACTCTGCAGTCTCTCGAAAAGGGTGAAAAGACAGAGATCGACATTCTTAACGGATATTTTGCACAGAAGGGAGCAGAGTATTCGGTACCTACTCCCGTAAATACGAAGCTGGTAGCTATGATACACGAAATCGAAGAAGGAAAGAGAAAGTCAGTTTCGGATAATCTTGCCGAGTTTTAAGCTTTCGGCTTGATTACTGAACTAATACATAAACAGTCCTTATCGGGTTCAACACTCAATAAGGACTGTTTTTATATTATCATTTTTTCTCAATATCAAACCAGAACTCCACGCCGTTTTCTTTGTTTATAACTCCGTATTTCTGCGAATGAAGCTCCTGAAGCTTTGCTACGATGGAAAGTCCTAAGCCGAACCGGCCTTCAGCACGGGAGTGGGATTTGTCGGCACGGTAAAAGCTCTGCCAGATATTTACTATGTCCGTACCGGGAATCTGCTTGCCCGTATTGAAAACGCTGATTCTGCAGCTTTCGCCCATATCCTGTGAGCTAATGATTATCTCTCTCTCATAGTCGAGATGGCTGAGGGCGTTTGAAAGATAGTTGTTGAAAACATCGGATAAAAGCTCCGTATCTCCGTAGCCGCAAAGCTTTTCATCGATGCTTACGGTAACCCTTGCACCCGCTTCCTTTATCCGATGGCTGCGAAGACTTACACAGTCACCGATGAATTCGCTGATATTAAAGGTGATTTTATTCACTCTGTAATTTTCCGAACCGTATTGCAGATACTCCATCAGCCTGCAGACGAGATTGTTCATCTTTTCCGATTCTTCCACGATTATATCGCAGAATTCCTCTGTGGAATCACAGCCTATTCCGAGCTTCATTCCCTCTGCATAGCCCTGAATGATCGAAATGGGAGTTTTGAGCTCATGTGAAACATTTGCCATAAAGGAACGCATGGTTTTTTCCATTCGTCTTTTTGTTTCGATGTCCATTTCCAGTCGCCTGTTTTCGCTCTGCAGCTCGGTCAAAGCGTTGCTGAGAGAGGCGGAAAGGCTGTTTATGTTAGAGCCCAGCTCATGGATTTCTTTAATTTTAAAGGGCGGACAGGTTTCAGCGAAATCCATTTTGATTATTCTTTTGGTTTTTTCATTAATGATGAGAAGGGGATTGATTACCGAATTAGCGTAAATAACTGCTATTAAAATCAGAATAACACTCAGAACAAGAATAGTGGCAAAAAATGCCCAGCTTGCCGTCAGTGCATTAGATTTTACCGCATCGAGTGAGCGATAGATTTCTATGCCGTTATTCTGTCCGAAGAAAACACCGTAAACTATGTATTCGGCAGAGGTGTAGTATTCCTGTCTCAGCTCGAAATAGCTTCCGTCATCCATCTCTGTATGAGATTTGATTTTCATTATACGGGGCTTTAAGTCCTCTTTTTTATCCTTACCGTCAGGCTCATAGACGATATCATTACTGTCCGTGGTATAAAAGAGAGTTTCACGGGGGGAGTAAATCTCTATATAAATATCCTTGTTTGCCTCGATGTCCGAGAGAATACTTTTGTAGTCGTCCTTTTCGAAGTCTATTTCCATAATCTGCCTGGAGCTGAGAATCATACTGTACTCGGTGGCATAAATATACAGGTCATCCATAAATGCGAACTGTACCACACTCGAAAAGAACATAGTAAAGCAGAAAATCAGAATAACCACAAAGGAGGTACGCCGTTTGAGCGGCGGCCTTTTATTTTTAGCTTTCATTTTTAAAATTCCTCGATCTTGTATCCGATGCCGTAAACTGTTTTAAGGTGCATGGCACCCCAGTCGCCGAGCTTGGTTCTGAGTCTTGCCACATGGGAGTCAACGGTGCGGATGTCACCGGTGAAATCGTAGCCCCAGACACTGTCCAGAAGCTGCTCTCTGGAAAAGACTCTGCCGGGAGCCTCAAGAAATTTTTTCAGAATATTGTATTCCTTGAGAGTGAGGTCTACCTCTTTGCCGTCCAGACGCACCTCGTGAGCATCGTCATTGAAAATAAGGTCATTAAAGTTCTTTTCACTGTTTGAAACGGACTTTCCGCCGCTTCTTCTGAGGAGAGCCTCGACTCTCTTTACGAGAACGGAGGGGCTGAAGGGCTTGGTCACATAGTCATCTGCGCCGGATTCATAGCCCATAAGCTCATCAAACTCTTCACTTCTTGCCGTGAGGATGATTACGGGAAGATTTGAGGTTTCTCTGATTTTTTTGGTGACCTCCCAGCCGTTGAGACCGGGCATCATTATGTCGAGAATAATGAGACTGAGGCTGTCCCTGTGCTTTTCAAAAAGTGCAAAGGCCTCATCACCGTCTTCG
>JAFSDF010000085.1 GCA_017436375.1 Clostridia bacterium
GATAAAAAATCTTCGACCTGAAAACCGAGTATTTTCAGATGATTTTTGGCTGTTGAGGTTGCCGACAGGCTGACGCCTTTCAAAACCGAAACACCGAAAAGCACTGAAAAGACGCACTTTCAGGCAGGTTCGGATTACTATCGTCACCCTAGGGTTTTAAAATGTTGAGGGTGACGAAAATCACTCTTTCAAGCGGATTCGGATTGTCACCCTATTTTACCCCGGATTTTTTTATCCAGAGTAACCGTAGTACCCTTACCGACCTTCGAAATTACCCTTACCCTGTCCATCATAGACTCCATTACAGCGAAGCCGAGACCTGCCCTTTCGCCCTTGGAGGTGGTAAAAAGAGGCTCCATAGCCTTTTCGATATTTTCGATGCCGATACCCTTGTCGCGGATTTTTACCCTGACAATATTATTGTCGTAAAGGTTAACGGTTATGTAGATTTTTCCCTCCTTTTCTCTGTAGCCGTGGACGATTGAATTGGTTACAGCCTCGCTTACAGCGGTTTTTATGTCGGTTATTTCCTCGATGTTGGGGTCAAGACAGGCTGTGAAGGCGGACACGCACACCCGTGCAAAGCCCTCATTGACACTCTTTGAATCGATAACCATTTTTAGCTCGTTGACACTTTTCATCACACTAACTCCTTTACTCTGATTTCTCCCAGCTTTTCCATACCTGCCAGCTTCATCACCTTATACGCCGAAGGGGACAGTCCCTCTACCCTTATTTCTCCGCCATGGGTTTTCATCAGCTTATACCTGCCCATAACCAGCCCTATAGCCGAGCTGTCCATAAAGGATACCTCACTGAAATCAAGAACAAGAAGCTTCGGTCGTCGGAGAATAACGGCATCATCTATCCCCGTTCTTATGAGTGAGGCGCTGTGATGGTCTATTTCCCCGTCCAGGTAAACCCGTATTTCCTTTCGGGTGTATTCTAATTTTGCAGACATTTTTCTTTCCTCCAAATAAAAAAATCCGTTATGTGATAATCATAATCATAACGGATTGCAGAGTATTAATTTGTAAAAATCAGTCGGTGAAAATAATTTTTCTTATATCGCTCACCAGATAAAAGGAGCCGCAGCATAAAAGAGCATCCTTTTCACCCGTGAGAGAGAGCGCCTTTTTATATGCCTCCTGCACTTCATCGCAGAAAAAGACATTTTTACAGTGCTGTCTGCCGCACTCAGCGAGAACCCCGGGGCTTTCCCCTCTTATTTCATCGGTGCGGGTAAAGACAGCATTTTCACATAAGGGCAGAATAATTTCAATGCTTTTTCTGTAGTCCTTATCCCTCATAGATGCCATCAGGACAGTTATTTTTTTACCCTTAAGATGCTTTTCCGCCATCGCCCTGAGTGCCAGCATACAGCCCTCATTGTGACCGCCGTCCAGGATTATGAGCGGCTTTTCACTCACTGTTTCCATACGGCAGGGCACCGTAAAGGCGGCTATACCCTTTTCGATGTCTTCGTCGGTTATTCTTTCGCCCTTTTCCTTCAGTGCCAGAGCACACTCTGCCACGGTAATCATATTGGCCACCTGATGGTCACCCTGAAGGGCTGTGCGAAGCCGCAGATGCTTATAGGTAAATTCCGTTCCGCTTATGCCGCTTTTTAAAACGGAAAGTTCCTTTATATCGGGGCAGTAAAATGCAGAGCCTTCCTTTTCCGCTCTGTCTCTGATAACCTCAAGGGCACTCTCATTCTGTCCCTTAAAAAACCTTTCCTCACTGTCTGCGGGATAGGAAACTGTTATCCCGCCCGCTCTGATTATACCGCTTTTTTCCTCGGCTATCTTTTCCACGGTGTCACCGAGCATTTCAGTATGGTCGAGAGAAACGGACATAATCACCGATGCTACGGAGGATGGAATAACATTGGTGCTGTCGTGCTCACCGCCGATACCTGCCTCCAGAACTACAATATCGCACCCTTCTCTCTCATAGTAAATAAAAGCCAAAACAGTAATGAACTCGAAAACCGTAGGCTTCATTTCCTCGGGCAGAGCTTCGGTTTTTTCCCTTATTTCAGCCGTAATACCGCAGAGGCTGTCATCATCGATATATTTCCCGTCGATCTGTATTCTTTCACCGAAGGAGATAACATAGGGAGAGGTGAAAAGACCTGTCCTGTAGCCTGCGTGGGTCAGAACACTGCTCATAGCACCCGAAAAGGAGCCTTTACCGTTAGTTCCCGCCACATGAATGAATTTAAGTTTTTTATGCGGAGCACCGAAAAGAGACAAAAGCTTTTCTATCCTTTCATGAGAGGAGCTTTTCTGCATTTTTCTGAAGGAATAGATGTATTCTATCGCTTCCTTACAGGTCATATTTTCACTTCCTTTCGCGGTTCATTCCTCACTGATTATACCATTTCACACCGATATGTCAACCAGTTTTTCATATTCGCTTCTGCGAAGCTCCTTGACAAAGCAGACCTCACAAAGGGCGGAAAGGAAATCGAGAGCATTAATTCCGTCGGGGCACAGGCTTTCATAATTTCCTTTGGCCCTTATCCCCTCACCCGTCAGCACTCTGGCAAAGGGCAGAAGCCTTTTTTCACCTGTGATAAGCAGACCTTTGAAGTATACGGGCACTGCATCGCTGTGGCGGGAAATGATTATCCCTCTTTCGGGTATGGCGGAAAGCTTATCGCTGACGAAAAGAGAAAGTCCGTACTCTCTCATTATCCTCTCTGCCTCACTCTCATAAGCTCTCACATTATCCGTTATCACCTTCAGCTCACCTGCGAAATGCACCAGACGGCTGATTTCACTGTGAAGCACTCCTTTTTTATCAATGAGGGTTATAAGGGTTTCCGCAGGATTAAACACACTTGCCCTCAGCTGTGATACAGCCGAATTAAAAAGAAGCATATCCCTGAAATACAGCGACGAATAAACCTTTATACCGTTTCCCGGTCTGTAATTATCGGGAAAAATCAGACCGTCGGTGAGCGAGGCTGAAATTCTCTTGAGTCTTTCTTCGGGAAAGCTCCCCTTATGTACCGGCACCCTCAGCCTGTAAAAATATTCGTTTTCGGGAAGCTCCACTCTTTCGGCTGTGATTTTATCTTTAAAAAGGAGTCTTTTCATCCTGCTTTTCAGACTGTTTTCCCTCTCATAAAATTCTACTGTCCCAAACAAAATAAATCACCTCATAAAATGCTATGAAGGCGAAAAAGAAAAAAGAAGCGTCATTTTTAGTAAGTTTAAGGTAAATTTTTTATTATTATCACACCGGATGATTGAAGAAAATGACATTTATGTGATACAATGTAAAAAAGGAGGAATTTTTATGAGACTTTTACTGGCAGAGGATGAAAAGGATTTATCCAAGGCTCTCTGTGCCGTTCTAAAGCATAACAATTATTCCGTAGATGCGGTATATGACGGACAGGATGCTCTCGACTACGGACTGTGCGAAAACTATGACGGAATTATCCTTGACATAATGATGCCGAAGAAAAACGGTATAGATGTACTCAAGGAGCTGAGACAAAGCGGTGTGGATACACCTATTCTGATACTTACGGCCAAGGCTGAAACAGACGACAAAATAGCAGGTCTTGACGCAGGTGCCGACGACTATCTTACCAAGCCCTTTTCAATGGGTGAGCTGCTGGCGAGAATCCGTGCCATTACCCGCAGAAAGGCGGAGTTCTCTCCCAACCTTCTCTCCTTCGGCAATCTCTC
Organism: Clostridia bacterium; assembly: GCA_017436375.1. GTDB lineage: Bacteria > Bacillota > Clostridia > Oscillospirales > Acutalibacteraceae > UBA6857. The sequence continues at coordinate 3,708 of JAFSDF010000085.1, forward strand.
TCTGGACAGGGGCACCTATGAGCTTTCCGTGGGCGAGCAGGCCATCAGACTCGGCAACAAGGAATTTCAGATGATAGAAATGCTCCTTTCCAATCCCGGCAGACTAATTTCTACCGAGCAGTTTATGGAAAGAATATGGGGCTACGAAACGGAAGCGGAAATCAATGTGGTATGGGTATATATTTCCTATCTGCGTAAAAAGCTCTCTAACCTCGGTGCGGACACGGAAATCAAGGCTGTCCGCGGTGTAGGCTACACACTGGAAAAAATTTCGGAATAAGAAAGGAGCGGCAGTATTCTGCCGATTCTTGGCTATGTTAAAAAAACTTCAGCTAAAATTCATAGTTATTACCATGTTTGCCCTCGGCTCTCTTATGCTTGTGCAGACGCTGACGGTAAACGCCATCAGCATTTACCAGAAGGATGTGAAAATGAAAGAAATACTTCAGGTAATCACAGCCAATAACGGTGTACTGCCCAAGGGCTACGACAATGCCGCCAAGGAGCAGCTGGAAGGCCTTTTCAATCCCTTCGGCAAATTTGAAATCACTCTCGAAACCCCCTACTCCACCCGTTATTTCGTGGTACAGATGAAAGGAAATGTGGTAACAAAAATTTCTACAGATAACATCGCTGCGGTTAATGACAGCAAGGCCCTCGAGTACGCCGCCCAGATTTACGGCAGTGAGCCCGGCTACGGCACGGTGGATTCCTACCGTTATCTATACACCCGGAACGGCGAAAACAGTATGATGGTCTTTCTCTACTTCCGTAATGAGGCCAGAGAAATCGCTACACTTTTTTCCATTTCTCTGACTGTCAGCATAGTTACCCTTTTCGTGCTTCTGGTTATAATCTATCTGCTTTCAAAAAACGCTCTGAAGCCCGTGGCGGAAAGCATCAAAAAGCAGAAGCAGTTTATCACCGATGCGGGACATGAGCTGAAAACACCCCTGACCATAATTTCCGCCGACGCAGAGGTTCTGGAAATGTGTCAGGGCGAAAACGAATGGATAACCAGCATAAAAAATCAGACCTCGAGAATGAATGTACTGGTAAAGAACCTCGTAGAGCTGACTAAGCTCAATGAGGCACAGGACACTGCACAAAGAACCAATTTCAATCTGAGCGATGCCGTAATAGAAACAGCCTGTGATTTTGAGTCAAGAGCGAAAATAAACGATCAGTCTCTGATTATCTCCGCCTCTCCCGGCATCAGATATTTCGGCAACGAAGCAGAAATAAGGCAGCTCGTCTCCATTCTCTGCGACAATGCCATCAAATACACAGACAACGGCGGCACCATAAAAATCTCACTTTACCGGAGCGGCACCAGCACTTATCTCGATGTATTCAACACTACCGAATATGTCAATCCCTCCTCGGTGTCAAAGCTCTTTGACCGCTTTTACCGCGGTGACAGCTCCCGCTCGAGAGAGACAGGCGGCTACGGCATAGGCCTTTCCATAGCCAAGGCTATCATAGACAGGCACAAGGGTAAAATCAAGGCTATAGCCAACGGAACCAAGGAGATAACCTTCAGAGTTACACTGTGATTAAGTATAATCAGTTTATCATCCTGAGCGAAGCGAAAGATCTTTATATAAAAGACTATGAAAAGATCCTTCACATTCGTTCAGGATGACATTGCTTTTTAAGGTTGACAAATAAACGGAAAAGTGATAAAGTATATAGGCTTAATTTTAAAATAAGGATTGGTGAATAATATGTCAGGCCATTCAAAATGGAGTACCATTAAAAGAAAAAAGGAAAAAACTGACGGCGCGAGAGCTAAAATCTTCACAAAAATCGGCAGAGAAATTTCCATCGCTGTCCGCGACGGCGGTCCCGACCCCTCATCAAACTCAAAGCTCAAGGATGTTATTGCCAAGGCAAAGGCAAACAATGTTCCCAACGACAATATCGAAAGAATCATCAAAAAGGCCTCCGGTGAAGCCGGCGGTGCAAACTACGAGGCTATTATGTACGAGGGCTACGGCCCCTCAGGCATAGCAGTTATCGTAGAAACCCTCACCGATAACCGTAACCGTACAGCCGGTGAAATGCGTCACTACTTCGACAAAAACAAGGGTAACCTCGGTCAGCAGGGCTGTGTTTCCTTTATGTTCACACGCTACGGTGTAATCGTTATCGAGGCAGAGGATGTAGACGAGGACAAGCTTATGGAGGATGCTCTCGAGGCAGGTGCAGTAGATTTCATCACCGATGAAGAGGACATCTATGTAGTCCGCACAGAGCCTAACGACCTCGGTGCAGTCCGTGACGATCTCGACGCCAAGGGCTACAAATTCGTTTCTGCCGAGGTAGAATACATCCCCAACACAGAAACCGCTCTTTCAGATCCCGATGATCTCAAGTGTATGGGTAAGCTCCTCGATATGCTCGAGGAAAATGACGATGTACAGAATGTATGGCATAATCTCGAGAATGAGGATGACCTTCCCTGATGTGCTTCACACATCAGAATGAATAGTGAAGTCGCTTCGCTGATGAATAATTAATAATGAATAATTGTGGTCGCTGGTCTTGCCTCTCCTGAAAGGAGAGGTGGCAGCCGTAAGGCTGACGGAGAGGTCCTTGCGACCGCTTTTTTATCCTCGGGAATAGAGACACCGATATTCTCGAGGAGTGTGTAAATGTTTTTCATAGCTTTCTTTCCTTTCCACATTAATTTTTAACCGCTTTGTCTGCGGTCGATTAAAGCTACTGCCAGATAACCTCTGACGGGGTAATTTGGGGTACGAAAAAAGCACCCGTTAAGGTGCTTAAATCAACAGATATGTAGTTTTTTAATAAGAAAACCGCCCAAAATGGACGGTTCATAAAATATTCTCATCATTTTCAATATCTCTCTTTGTCAATTCGTTGCAATAATTCATTGCTTTAACTGCTTCTTTTGGAGCTTCCTCTGTTGGTACAAAATAACCTTTTGCATCTTTGGTGTACCAATCATAATGTGTGATAAAAATATCAAGTTCGGGTAATTTTCTCATATTAAACCTGCCCTTTACTTTCACCAGAATAAATTTCCCTTTTCTTTCTGTTCTTTGTAATACGCTGCATAATCTTTAATAAATCGATTTTTAATATCTTCGGAAGTTTCGGGGTAAAAGAAAATAATATATTCACAAGAAGACAGGGGACGGTTCTCTGTCTTTACTAATCATCTCAGCCACTTTTCAACCAAGCCCTTACTTGTTCCTGTCAATCTGACCATCTGTCTTATGGACAAACCTTTATTCCTCAAGTCTTCTATACACTTCTCTTGCTCAACCTTTGACAAAGCCTGAAATTCCGTCACATTTCTGCAACCTGAATACAGTTCAATTATAGCTTTTGCCTGCTCGTCTGTCAAGCGGATGACTTCTTTTTCTTCCAATTCCAAACACTTATCCGTGTTCTCCTCATAATTAAATGCCGCAAATTCATCAAGTGGCATTATATCCAAAATAAAATCTGTATCTACTATCCAATTTTTGTCCGTATACTCTCTGTAGCTGCTGAATTTGTAGTCTTGTATGTTTTTGCAAAGCTCAGCTTTAATCGGGTTCTGATGTATGTAGCGGATAACGGTAAACAGGTATGCATCATCCTCTACCGGCTCACTTTTAAACCTGTCTTGAAACAAGTGTCCCACCCTTTGATATTTGATGTTATACCAATAAACAAACTTTCCGCCGATACGCTTGAAAATCTGTTCTAAAGGCTCCTTTTCTTCTTTGATAAGTAAATGTATATGATTACCCATAAGGCAGTAAGCAAAGAGCTTATAGCCGCTTTTTTCCTTGGTATCCTTGAGTGTCCAAAGAAACTTTTCGCAGTCTTCTTCGTCCTCAAATATCTGCTGTTTGTTTATCCCTCTGAGCATTATGTGATATATTCCGGTTGAGCTCTTTTTTCTGGCTTGTCTTGGCATTCTTATCACCTCAAGCTGATTATAACACCTTTTTCACCTCTCGTCAAGACAGAGAACCGTCCCCTGTCTTCAAACTTTTTCAAAAAACATCTGTAAAGCTATTGACTTTTACAGATGTTTTTAGTATAATAAGCAGGCTGTAAAGCAAAAAATCTTTACAGATACGGAAAGAGGGGTGAAATAATGGCTAAAAATCTCGATGTTATCATGCTTTTTGATGTTTACGGTGAGCTTCTCACCCGGAAGCAGCAGGATTTTATCAGCTATTATTACAACGATGACCTCTCTCTTGCCGAAATAGCAGAAAACGAGGGCATTACCCGTCAGGGTGTCCGCGATGCTATCAAAAGAGCCGAGGCACAGCTTTTCACCTTTGAGGAGCATATCGGTCTTTGCGAGCGTCTGGAGAAAATGCGGAAGGGACTTTCCGAAATAGGCGAGCTTACCTCTGTTATCAACGAGGTAAACCGCAGGACTATCCTCTCCCGTGAAATAAACGACGCTGTGGCGAGAATTTCCGTCTTAACACAAATGATAGGTGAATAAACCCGAAAGGATTGATTCAATATGGCATTCGAAGGTCTTTCAGACAGACTGGAGGCCGCCTTTAAAAAGCTGAAAAGTAAGGGCGCCCTTACGGAAAGCGATGTAAAGGAAGCCATGAGAGAGGTTCGTCTTGCCTTACTCGAGGCAGACGTTAACTACAAGGTTGCCAAGGACTTCACCAAAACCGTAACCGAAAGAGCCGTAGGCGAAAAGGTTATGGAAAGTCTTACCCCCTCACAGATGGTTATCAAAATCGTCAATGAGGAGCTTACCAATCTCATGGGCGGTACCAAGTCAAGACTCAATACAGCCAACCACCCTCCCACGATCGTTATGATGTGCGGTCTGCAGGGTTCAGGTAAAACCACCCACAGTGCGAAATTAGCACTTATGCTCAAAAATCAGGGTCACAGACCTCTGCTCGTCGGTTGTGACGTTTACCGTCCCGCCGCTATCAAACAGTTAGAGGTTGTCGGTGAAAAGGCAGGCGTGCCTGTTTTCCAGCTCGGTCAGATCGACCCGGTTGAGATAGCCCGTAAGGCTGTTGCTCACGCCAAGGACCACGGCTACGATTATGTCTTTCTCGACACGGCGGGCCGTCTCCACGTGGACGAAGAACTGATGGAAGAGCTCAAAAACATCAAAAGTGAGGTTCACCCCCACGAAATTATGCTCGTAGTTGACTCCATGACAGGTCAGGACGCAGTTAATGTCGCCACCTCCTTCAATGAGGCGCTCGGTATCGACGGTCTTCTCCTTACAAAGTTAGACGGTGAC